>CAZUXX010000052.1:845-11266 GCA_964624215.1 uncultured Planctomycetaceae bacterium | reverse complement strand
GCCTGGATCTCCATAAGGCCCGCCAGTTCTTGCTGCGAACCGGGAATTCCATCGCAGTTGAGTGATCTGCAACGACGCCAGCTCAGCCGCAGCAACGCTTGTACTTGCGACCCGATCCGCAGGGGCACGGGGAGTTCGGTGTCAAAGGCTCCTGCACGCGGCGCCGCACCCGCTGCTCGCGACCCATGGCACCTCCGAATTGTCTGTCGCGACGTGATGCCGCAGGTCGCGGCCGGCGCGGATCCGGTTCCTTCTCCCGCCTGTCGCTCTTCAGTCGGTTCATGACGTTCGCCGCCGGACGCTGTGCCTGCAACTCCTCGCACATCATCTGCATGACCGGGGCAATGTGGTTGAAAAACTGCCGGTATCCCTCGCACAGATAGTTGAGCCCCGTCTCACCATCCGGCGTCGTCCGGAACCGGTTCTTGGGACACTCACCATTGCACACAAACCGGACTTCGCACGCGCGGCAGTATTGCGGCAGTGTCACCTCCTTGGCCGCAGCGAATTCGCGCTGACGCTCCGAATTTGCCAACTGCTTCAAAGGCTCATCATGCAGATTCCCCAGTAGATATTCCGGCGAAACGAAGTGATCGCAACTGTAGACATCCCCGTTGTGTTCCACCGCAAGAGCCCGCCCACACTGCCGGCGAAACACGCACAGGCTCGGCTCGTGACCCATCCACGCGGCCAGCGCTTCGTCGATAATCTGGACGAACACCCGCCCCACGTCCCGCTGCACCCACTCGTCGAACACGTCGATCAGAAACCGTCCGAACTGTTCCGGCAGGACACTTCGGGTCGACACGAGGGATTCAATCGGCAGTGATGTCGACGCCCCGTTGCATCCCTCATCCGCTGCCGACGAGCACCGGTCATGCGCTCCTGGCCTTGCACCGGGTTCTTCCCCGAGCTGCACCAGCGCTGCTTCCGGATGCGCACCGACACCCCGAGGCTCAACGATCGGAATGAACTGCAGGAACCGCACCCCGTTGTCCCGCAGGTAACGGTACACCCGCTTTCCATGGGCAGCATTGTGCCGGTTCACAACAACAAGCGCGTTGAACTCGACACCCCCCCGCTTCAGCAGCGTCAGCCCTCGCAAAACATCGCGAAACGAGCCCCGGCCGCGCTTGTCGATGCGGTAGTGGTCATGCAGGTCTTCCGGCCCGTCGATCGACAGCCCGACGAGAAACTTCTCCTGGCGAAAGAACCGGACCCACTCCTCATTCAGCAGGGTTCCGTTCGTCTGCAGCGTGTTGACGATCCGCACGCCAGGAGCGACGACCTCCCGCTGGATCGCCACTGCACGGCGAAAAAAATCGACGCCGAGCAGCGTCGGCTCACCCCCCTGCCACGCGAACGTGATCTCCGGCGTCCGCGGAGGCTGGGCTTCGATCAGCTGGCGAATGAACTCCTCCAGCGTCGGCCCCGACATCCGCCAGCTGGTTGTGCCGGGATAGAGCTCTTCCTTGTGCAGGTAGTAGCAGTAGGTGCAATCGAGATTGCAGATCGGCCCGATCGGCTTGGACATCACGTGCAGCCCCTGCCGCTCAAACGGCGGGGCTGGCACGGATGCAACGGGTCCAGAACTCACGGATTTGATTCAGACGGACATTCGCCGTATCAGACCACCGAACGCAGATCGCTCCGGCGGGCACAGCGCGGGGACAGGGCCAGCAAAAGGCTACCAGCCCAGAGACATGTTCGTTTCGATCGCCCGCTGCGCCTCGTGCAGATCAGCACCGGTATCGAGCATATACAGGCGAATCGCGTGCAGCTTGTCTCCGGCCGCACGGGTCAGACAGTCACGCGCAGCGTCACAGGGCTCTGTGTTCCCTTCGATTCCAAGCAGACGCTTTGAAATGACCCAGATATCGCGCGGCCGGCGGGCGATTCGGGTGATCTCGTCTTCAGGATAGTATTCGCGCGCAAGCGCCTCGGCCGCCTCCTGCGTTTCGGCCCAGCCAATCATGATGTGTGCGTTCGTTTCAATCTCGAACAGCGCCATGGGTCGATCCTCTACGGAAGGTTGGAATTCAGGCGACCGGAACCGGATCGCACCAAAGTATACCCCGCTTCTCAGGGAACCGGTAGAGGCTCGGCGCACCCCCCCCGCCGGGAACCAGTTTCCTCACGAAGTCGCCGGCATCTCCCCGATTTCCGTGCTCACCGCGCGTATTGCGGTTGCCCAGCCCAACCGAGCTTGCGATACAAAGTCCCGTAGAAACTGTGACCCGGCAGACGGGCCAGTTGAAACTTCACCGGAGCCTCCCGGATCACCGCGGTATCCTGGGGCCCGAATCGCTCCTTGATCTGACCGTCCACAACCAGCATCACCCCCTCGGTGGCCCCGGGCACGGTCAGCCGGTACCGGCACAGAGAACTGTCGATCAGAGGACGCATTGTCAACGTGTGCGGACACACCGGCGTCACGACAAACGCTTGTAAATCCTGCCGCAGGATCGGACCACCCGCCGACAGGCTGTGCGCTGTCGACCCGACCGGCGTGCTGATGATCAGCCCGTCCCCGCTGTAAATCGTGACCAGTTGCTCATCAATCTCGAGATGGACCTCGATCATTTGCAGCGCGCCCGCAGCCAGAATCGCGGTCTCGTTCAGCCCCAGGTACGTCTGCATCGTCCCGTCCCCCCGGTGATGTTCGCATTCAAACATCAGGTGACGGGCAATCGAGAACTCGCGCCGCCCCAGGGAATCCAGCCGTGCGAGAAACTCGCTGGGAGAAACATCCGTGAGAAACCCCAGACGACCGGCATTCACACCGAGAATCGGAATCTGCCGGCTTCCGAACGAGCGACACGCTCTGAGAATCGAACCGTCGCCACCGATCACGACCGCCAGTTCCGCATCCCCGACACGGACTTCGCCGTCGTCTCCCTCATCGAGAACCTGCACCACCTCGAGTGCCCGGTGATTGAGAAGCGGACTCCGCAGCTGCTTCCAGGCCTCGCGAATCGGCGCCGACCCACCCCGGGCAAGTACGAGAATCGGGAGTCGGGACGACATGGCACTCCGCGTTCAGAGCGGCGACAGACGATCAAATTCAAGCGATACCAGCGGGCTGCGTCATTGGCAAGCGACCGGGCGCCTTCGATATCGCGCAGTCGACAACGCGCCGCCACAGATTCTCACCGGCCCGGGACACATCCGCGACCTCGCGTGCCCGTCAGTCACGCGGCAGCGGAAGAGTGACCGGAGCGTTGCGCTCTGCACTCAGAGCGACCGCTTCGACGAACTCCATGTAGTCCACGGCGGTTGAGACGTCCGTCATCGTCACCGGCTTCCCTTTGCGGATCGAGTCGATGAAATCCGACTCCACGCGCCAGCCACTCCGCAAAGACTCGGGAATCTCAAGAGGCTTCAGCAGCTGCTCGCTCGCATGGGCAGCGTACAGCCGTTCTTCCCCCGAATCGGGAAACTCGACCTTGATCGTCCCGCGGCCTCCGTACAGATGAATCTGTCGTCCCGCACCGAACAGGTTCACCCCGGAGATGTGATACATCCCCTGTCCGCCCCCCGCTTCGCGCGTCAGCACATGCACCATGTCGGGAACATCAACCCGGTGCATCCGCTTCTCATCCGGGACGGGACGCTCCGGCTCGACAATGCTCGTCTGGGCGAACACCTGCGTCGGTGCCGGCAGCCAGCGACGGACGGTCTCATGCAGAATGCCCAGCGACAAAACGTTCCGACCGCTGATCTCCGAGTCCATCCGCCAGTGAAGCGGAGCACTGTAGTCCCAGCAGGTATCGGAGGAGTCAATGACGACGATCTCGCGCAACTCGCCAAGATAGCCGCCGATGATCAGTTCCTTGACCAGCCGATGGCAGTGCAGCCCGTACGGGCTGGGAACAATCTGTGTGACCAGTTCCGGGTGACTCTTCGCCGCTGCCTGCATGCGGCGTGCTTCGTCCAGGTTGCGGGCCATGCGGGCCTGGCAGAGGACATGCTTGCCCGCATCGAGAGCCGCCAGCGTCACCTCACAGTGCAGGTTCGGCCACGTACCGATGACGATGGCATCCAGGTCGGGATCTTCGACGAGCGTTCGCCAGTCATCGAAGACCCGCGGGATCCCCCACTCCTTCGCAACCCGTTCGCCCGATTGCCGCGTGCGGTTCGCCACCGCGTCGATCCGGACTCCCTCGATCTCGCGAAATCCCGGCAGGTGCCGGCGCTGGGTGATCGCCCCGGCCCCGACGATTCCGATGCGTACGGTGTCAGATTTCATCGGTCGGAGTTCAGGGGCAAAAAGTCAGGAAGCTGGCCGGGCATCATCACGTTCACAAGTCAATAACCTGAGCGCAGGAGTCCGTTGACAGGGCCGCGGCCACACCCGTGCGACCGACAGTCGACCCGCAAGAACCGGTCCCGGCAACCTCAGTCGTTGCGCAGTCGCAGGCCATGCTCGGCCAGCTTCTGCCGGATCTCGTTGAGGCTCGTCACACCGAAGTTCTTGGCCGAGAGCAGTTCGTCCGGAGTCCGCTGAATCAGTTCCCCGATCGTAGTGATCCCCAGACGGGTCATGCACTTGCGACTGCGAACCGACAGATTGAGGTCGACCACCGGCGTCGACATCATCGCCTGTTCCTGAGGCGACAGGTCCTTGTAGCTGAACGACGGCTCCCGTGCCTTCTCGTGCAGGTTCTGACCGATCGTCAGACCATGCTGCTTCATCAGCTCGCGAACTTCCTGCAGCGACGTCTCTCCGAAGTTCTTCCCCGCCAGCAACTCCTGCTCGCTGACTTCCGTCAGATCCCCCAGAGTGTTGATCTGCATCGCCGCCAGACAATTGCGGCTGCGAACCGACAGTTCGAAATCGGTGACGGGACGCGCCAGCAGTTGCTCCATCCGCTGTTGCTGCTTGAGCGTCTCCTCGTCGTAGTACATGTTCCCCGTGGCTTCGATGTCCTTCAGGTACAGCTTCGCCCGCTCGTTGTTGGGGTCGTGCTGAAGAACCTTCTCGAAGCAGTACTGGGCCGCCGGGTAGTTCTCGGCATCCTCGTAGAGCAGGCCAAGATTCAGCAAAGCTCCGGCATAGAACGGCGGCTTCGACAGGCACCGCTCATACAGCTGAATCGCTTCCTCGTCATTCCCGTACAGGCTGTTCTGCAGGGCAAGTGAGAACAGCGCCCGGGCGTGGTGCGGGTCCATATCCACCGCCCGCTCGAAATACTCGATCGCCCCGAACGTATCTCCCCGGTCAAACAGGACGCATCCCATCTGGTAGGAGTACTCCGCCAGCCGCGCCCCCTCGGCCCCGGTCGAGCGGATCAGCTTCTCTGCTTCATCCAGTTTGCCCTGCCGGCGGATCTCTCCTGCCTGGTGCAAGGTGCTCAGCACCGGCTGGTAGCCCATCTTGGCTGCCTCGCCAAATTCTGTCGCAGCCTCGTCGTGCCGGCCCTGAGTCGACAGTGCCTCGGCACGGTAGAACCGTCCGATTCCCTCACTGCAGCCTTCCAGTGCCGTCACGGCCCGCTGATGCTGACCCAGCAGAAACAAACCGATCCCCGCACGCACCTGTGCCGTCGGATTCGACGAGGAGGCCGCCTGATCCACGGCGCGACGGAACTCGGCAGCACCAGTCCCGATCATGTTGCTCCGGATCGTCTGAATCTCTTCAGCCCCGAAACGGGGAGAGTTCTCAAGGATGTCCGAGAAGCTGAAACTGTCAGTTGCACCGATTGACATGCGATTTCCAACGTGACTGATGTCCGGTCCCGCGAGCGCTGGCAGCGAAGCGAACGGTCCCCGCGCTCAGGCGGGGCGTCGAGGCTCGTCAGCGGAGAAGCCTCAAAGTATACTCACTCCGATTCCGCCTGCAACGACGCCGGTTCTACCGACACGATCAGGTAGCGCAAATGGGCCGCCGCATCAGCCAGGGTTGATGGAAGGCGGGCCGAAGACCCGCGTACACCGCCCGATCCACTTCACCTTCCCGGCTGTCTCCTCCCACCGAACCATCCCACGGGCCCACGCATGGCAGTCTGTCGGCCTTCGGTTTCGCGACCACTTGCGGCAACGGTTGCCGGACTCTTCCTGGTCGCCATGCAGGTCGCAACAGCCGGGGACTGGCCACAAATCCTCGGGCCAAATCGCGACGGGATCGCCGTCGACGAACCACTCGCCACAAACTGGCCCTCCAGCGGACCGCGCCGGCTCTGGGAACGCCCCGTCGGGGACGGTTTCTCCGGAATCGTTATCTCGAAAAACACGGGAGTCCTCTTTCACCGCGTCGGCGATCAGGAACTCGTCGAAGCCTTTCGGATTCAGGACGGCCGTTCCCGCTGGAGCGACGGTCACCCCACCTCCTTTCGTCCCCAGGTTCCCGGAACCATCGGCCCTCTCGCCACTCCCGCGATCTCCGACGGCAAGGTCGTCACCTTCGGAGCTCAAGGCGTCCTCTCCTGTCACGACCTGGAGAGCGGTGAACTGCTCTGGCGCCGCCGGACCCACGACGACTTCGACGCCCGCGAAGGATATTTCGGAGCCGGCAGCAGTCCACTGGTCGACGACGGTGTCGTGTACGTCAACGTCGGAGGCTTCCGGAGCGATGCCAGCGTCGTCGCCTTCCGCCTCAGTGACGGCAAGACACTCTGGCACGTCATCAATGACCATGCCAGCTATTCCTCACCGGTGATGGCGACGATCGATGGCCAGAAACTGCTGATCGTCGTCACCCGACTCAATTGCGTCGGGCTTGACGCCTCCACTGGCGACGTCCGGTTCGAATTTCGCTTCGGAGCCGTCGGGCCAACCGTCAACGGGGCCAATCCGGTCCTGGTACGAGACCACCTGTTCCTCTCGTCGAGTTATGGCATCGGTGCCGTGCTCGCGAAACTCGCTCCCTCGCGGGCAACGATCCTCTGGCGGGCAGACGATCTCTACTCGACTCAATACTGTACACCGGTGGCCCACGGCGACGTTCTGTTTGGAATCGACGGTCGGCAGGATGTCCCCCCGGCCGACCTCAAGTGCTTCGATCCGCTGACACAACGCACCCTCTGGACAGTCCCCGGCTTTGGGTACGGCACGCTCATCCGCAGCGGTGATCACCTGCTGGTCATGAGGACTGATGGGACGCTCATCCTGGCCACCGTCAGCCGCGAGCGATTCAATCGGCTGGCCGAAGCAGATCTCTTCGACGGAACCGTTCGCGCACTGCCCGCACTGGCAGGAGGACGGCTGTACGGGCGGGACGAATCGACCCTCAAATGCGTCCTCCTCGGGGCGGGCGACACCCCCGGCAACGCCGCCCCGTAGCTCACGCTGCAAACGTTCTCCTTCAGGCCCCCGTACCCACCTGCACCGATTCCAGCCGTTCGAGTATTCAGGAGCTGTCGATGAGCTGGCGCGTTCGAGCGGCGATCGTGACCGCTGTCCTGCTGATCGCATTTGGACTGGGACTGTTTGTTCAGCGTCAGTATCGCTGGCTCCCCATGCCCGCCACGTCCGGCACCATTCAGGTGGATGACGACGTCGATACCCCGCCCGGCTGGGACGAGTGGCGCTTCCCCGGTGCCGTTTCCCGTGGAGGCATCCAGAGTTCCGGAGTCCGCCTGATGGGAGAGATGCTGCGTCCCGCAGGCTACTACGCCGTCGACGTCACCGATGCAGACCTCGAAGAAGTCGCCCGCTTCTACGCCGAACGTCTCGGGTTCGAAGATCCGGGCGAAGTTGCCGCTTCGAAAGAAGCGTTCCTCAGCAGCGGCGAACCGACACGCGGCGACGCCCGCTTCGTCCTCGACGACATGACCAAAGTGGACCAGCCGGCCGAACTTCGCAACTGTCGGACGAAGTGCCTGATGCGCCGCTCCCGCAGTTACGATGTGTCGGTCGTCCTCTCGACCGGCGAGAGCTCCGCAACACACATCCTGCTGCTCTACGATCCCCACGTCGAACGGACGGAGTAAGCCCTCGCCCGCAAGCCTCCCGGAATCTAGCGCGTCGGAGGGCTCTCGTCCGACGTCAGAAAGCGGATCGCCGGGGGAGCACTCGAGTCGAGTTCATCCAGCCGCGACAGAGCGGCCCGCAACACCTCCTTTGCAGCCGGCGCGGCGACGGTCCCCCCGTAGTGCACGCCCGGTGCACTCGGCTCCTCGACCATCACCAGCACGATCACGCGCGGCGAATCCGCCGGCGCACCGCAGACAAACGAGCAGATATGCCGGGTGTGGGAGTACCGACCCGTCACCGGATCGACAACCTGCGAGGTCCCCGTCTTGCCAAACACGTCGACCCCCTCCAGGCGCGCCTGCGTCCCCGTCCCCCGGGTGACGACCTCCCTCATCGGTTCTGTAATCAGCCAGCGGCACGTCGCCGCCGAGATGATGGGAGAGACGATCTGCGGAACGTCCTTCACACCCGACTGCCGCCCGATTTGTCGGACGACCCGCGGAGCAACGAGCCGGCCGCCGTTGGCCAGCGCGCCGTGGGCCGCGATCAGCTGCATCGGGGTGACTGCAATCTCCTGTCCCATCGGGATGGAGCCGGTGGAGTAGCCGTCCCACGCATCATCCGGCCGGACAATCCCCGGCAGCTCTCCCGGCAGACCGCACCCGGTAAGCCGACCGAATCCGAAACTGCGCACGGCATCCTGCAGTCCCGCGTTCGTCAGTCGCTCACCAATCTTCGCCATCCCGATATTGCTCGACTTCACCAGCACATCGCACACGCTCAGTCGGCCATAACGGTGGTGATCGTGCAGCACCCGCGGCCCCATCCGGTAGGCCCCGAAGTGACAGTCGATCTCTTCGTCTGGCGAGAGCAGTTGCTGGTCGACTGCCCACGCAACAAGGAACGGTTTGAAGGTCGAGCCCGGCTCGAAGATGGCTGCCACGCAATGATTCTTCCACGCCGTCGACGAGGCCAGTTCCGGCCGACTCGGGTCGAACGCAGGTCGCGATACCATCGCCAGTATGTCGCCCGAGTGGGGCTCCAGAACCAGAATCGCAGCCGACTTCGGCAGCCACTGCTCCATCACCCGGTCGGCAACCTCCTCCGCCTCGATCTGCAGCAGGAGATCAATCGTCGAAACCACCGTGCTGCCGTGCTCGGGCTGCCGCGACACTTCATCGAGAATGTCGACGACGTACCCTCGCGCGTCGCGGCGCAGCGTCCGCTCCCCGTCGACCCCGCGAAGACGCACATCCCACGCCTGCTCCAGCCCCCCCCGTCCACGGTTATCGATGTCCCGCAGGCCGATCAGATGACCCGCCACCGCCTCCTGCGGGTAGTGTCGCAGGAACTCCGGCCGCAGTCCGACGACATTCGCCGGAAGCGTCAGCTCGCGGATTGCCGCGGCCTGCTCGTCAGTGAGCCGGCGCGCGATCCACAGAAACCGCCGGTCGCGCCGCTGTTCGATCTTCTCGCGCACCGCCCTCGGATCGAGATTCACGATCGGAGCGATCCGCTGAGCCAGCTCCCCCGGATCCTCCACCCGCGCCGGATCGACAAACAGGCTCATCGCGACGGTCGACGTCGCCAGTGTCCTCCCGTTCCGGTCGACGATGTCGCCGGGCCAGGCTGGAATCGTTTCAACGAACGTCTGAATCCGCTCGGCCCGCGCTGCCAGTTGCTCGTGCTGCCACCACTGCAACCAGACCAGCCGCGCCGCCAGGACAAGCCACACGCATGCGATTCCGATCCCCGCGATTCGCCGCCGCGCAGCACTCCGAGGCTCGATTCTCTCCGGCAGAAATTGCCGGTCGAGCGTCGTCACCGCTGGCTGACGGTCGTGATCGATCATCACGATCAGATCATCGAACGCGGCAGGCGGCCTCCGCGATTCCTTTCTCCCGGCACGTGCGCAACATGGCAAACGCCGGGAGGACTGTTACTTCCGCGCCGGAGAGGATGCCTCTGCGGTCTCGGTTCGCCCGGGAGCCGTCAGCCGTTCAATCTCCAGACGCAATCGCGCCTTCCGTTCCAGCAGCTGTTCGAGCTGGTATTCCTGCAGGCTGCGGGCACGACGCAGGGCCAGACACCGTTTCTCGATCGACACGGCCGCCAGCCCGATCAAAAGCAGAATCGCGACGATGGCGACCAGTCGAAACGTCACCGGTTCCTCCTGCCTCACATGCGCGTTTCGCCGTCACGACAATCCCGCAACTACTCCATCACGTCCGGCGTCAGGGCCACATGGCTGGCATCATCAGGCAGGCGCAGCAGCATCCCCGGGCGAAGTTTCTCCGGCGAGGGAAGAACATCCTTGTTCAGCCCGTAAATCTGCTCCCAGCGGGACGCTCGCCCCAGATGACGCTGCGAGATTCCCGTCAGTGTGTCGCCGTCTCCGACTCGGTACATCGGCACTCCCCCCTCGGCGACAAAGAAACCCCCATTGGTGGACTTCGCCACACGCACAGGAACCTCCTCCGCCGAGGCAAGGCTCGTCGACGCCTGCC
>CAZUXX010000052.1:0-835 GCA_964624215.1 uncultured Planctomycetaceae bacterium | reverse complement strand
ACGCACCGTGTACGTCTCCTCCGTCAACGGGCCGCTGAGTTCCGTCTCCACAGTCGAAACACCCCCAGCCGGACCACCGTTGTCGCTCTCCGGCTCCCACAGGGAGGACGCTCCGTTCGCCGCCTCCGACTCAAACTTCACCCGCTCCATCGAGCTGATCCGCGTCTCCGGAACATACGTTTCCGGGGGCCCCGTACGGACGGTCTCAGTCACCTCGACCGGTTCCGGTTCCGCAAACAGACCGGAGTTCCCCGGCGTCGATGCCAGCGTCGGCTGCGGCTCCATCTCCTGCTCGGGAAGGTCCGGCAGATCCGGTGCGAACAGTTCAGTCGGCTCGGCAGAATCCCCCATCGACGCCACCTCGACAGTTGTCAGCAGCAGCGGCGGTTCGGACATCGCCTGTCCCGCCCCCGGAGCACCCGTCACGGGTGGACCTGCCACAGATGTGGCCGCCCCGGTCGTCACCGTCTGCCATTCCTCCGGTTCCCCGGCAGGTTGACGCGTCTCTTCAGGAGGGAGGAACAGATCGCCGGGCACCGACTGGGCCTCCGTCACAGCCGGTGCCGTGTCTGTCCCCGCGTCGGACTCAGCGAACGAAGGTTCCTCACGAACTTCGATTTGCGTGTCGGCGCTCCCCGCCGACGGGAACGGATCGCTCGCCCCCTCATTTGCCGCCGGCCCTGTGCCCGCCGCTTGCCGTTCCAACGAGTCCGCCAGGAATCGGTCGGACTCCTCCACTGGCGCCGACGCGACACGCGGCTGGAGCCCGAAGTCCATCTCGTCCGACGAGTGAACAGACGGCATTGCCTGTGGCTCAGAGGCCGCTCCACCCGCC
>CAZUXX010000051.1:0-11320 GCA_964624215.1 uncultured Planctomycetaceae bacterium | reverse complement strand
TGCTGCGTCGTGGTCTCGGGGCCGGTGCCATGCTCGTGGGGTTCGGGACGTCGCGGTTGGCGGGCGCTGCAACTCCCGACGGACTGCTGATCGATGCCGCCGTGAGTGCCGGGTTGTCTCCGGGCAGCCCGACATCGGCAACGGCACTGCCAGAATCCGCGCCCCATTCTCTGGCCTCTCAGGAGATCCTCACTATGACGACGCTGAAGACGACACCGCTGTTCAGCCTGGCTGCGGTTACCGTCCTGGGAGCAGGACTTCTCGGGAGTGGCTGGCTGCTGAACCGACCCGCGGTCGCCCAGGGAGGTGCGCCGGGAACGATTCGGCTGGTGGCACAGGCCGGCGAAACGACTCCGGTCGAGAACGTCGCCGTCGACGTCACAGCCGACGTGGCCGGTGCTGAAATCCCGTCAGGTCCTTTCACGGCATCCGCGGATCCCAGTCCTGCACAAGCAACAACGTCGCAGGCAAGTGCGACCCGTGTGAACGACTACCGCCAGTCGCATCCGACCGAAGTGCGGATCCTCCGGACTCTGGAGCGGCCGATCGAGGCCGACTTCAACAACACTGAACTGGGAGAGGCAATCACCCACGTCACCGAACCGTTCGGAATCCCCGTCCGAATCGAAGAGTGGGCGCTGACGGGGGCTAACGTGCCTCTGGAGACCCCGGTGACCCTCACTGCCCGGGACACATCCATCGCGGCCGTGTTGAACCATTTGCTGCGACCACTTGACCTCGACTACGTGATCGAGGACGAGATGCTGGTCATCACGTCAAAGCGGGACGCCGACCAGAGGATGGAGACCCGCGTCTACGATGTCATGGCTTTGGAAGATCAGCCCGAAGAGCTGGCCCGCGTGATCATCCGGTGCATTCGACCCGACAGCTGGGGAGACCATTCGTGGCTCGAAGCGTACGGCCCGAGTCCGTACGCTGCATCGCCGGCCAGATCGCCCCGAACGACGACGTCGAAACCGGATGCGGGCGATCAGGATCACGCTTCCGTCGAGACTCTCCCCGGACGGCTGATCATCAGACAGTCGCAGCGGGGACATCGGGAGATCCAGGACCTGCTTGGACAATTGCAGCAAGTGTCTCAACAGCAGGCGGAAGCGACCGGCGACCAATGACGGACCGCCTCCGGGGAGCAGTCACGCCGCACGCTGCCTTCGGCGGAGCGGCTCTCCCTGCCTTCGGGCGCGGCCGATGCGGCGGAAGAATGAGCTGGCAAACTTGCGAAACAGCCACTCTCCCAGACGCGGGAACGCGACGGCCGCGGTCAGGAACGGTCGCACAGGCGGCGTGTTGACGATCACCTCAGGGGTATCGTGCAGAATGGCTTTGAGCGTCGCCCGGGCCACCGCATCGGCCGTGGTGCTGCCAATGACCCAGGGCGTCCCGCGGCCCACGTCTCCCTTGAGTCGGTCGTAAATTCCGCCGGATTCTGTGAACCCCGGACAAATGGCCGAGGCCCGCAGGCCGCCGCTGCGATACTCCAGCCGCAGGGACTGTGTCAGAGAGACCAGCCCGGCCTTGCTGGCGGCGTAGACGGCCCCGTAGGGGGGAGCGAACTTGCCCGCCGTCGAGGCCATGTTGACGACGTGGCTCCAGGGATTCCTCAACAGATGCGGGATGGCCCGCCGCGTCAGGAGAGTCGCCCCTACGAGGTTCACTGCAAAGGTGTGATGGATCTCCTCGTCGGGAAGCTCGTGGAACGGCCGGTACGCGTCGATGCCCGCGTTGTTTACGAGGATCTCGAATCCGCCGAATTCGGCGAGTGTCGCGGCAATCAGGCGGTCATTGTCGGAGGCGATCCCAACATCGGTGGGAACGGAGATCACCCGCACGCCCGTCTGCTCGATCAGCTCATCACGCACCGCTTCCAGACGCTCCGCGGTACGAGCGGCGATGACAAGGTTCACGCCGGCATCCGCGAGAATGCGGGCCACGGCGGCACCGATACCGGTTGAGGCCCCGGTGATGATCGCTGTCTTTCCTTCCAGAAATCGTTTGGGATATGCCATCTCGACGCACCTGTGACGAGTGTTCCTTGTGGTTTCAGGCGTGCCAGGCGACCTGCGAGGCTTGACGCCAGGCGAACCGCTGCCAGCCGGCAACGCAGCTGCCCTGGCTGCGCTGCCCATGAGAGTCAGGCTGCTCCGGCCGGGCAGAACGCGGGAGGTGGTGTTCCGAGTGACTCCAGTTCGGCTGCGAGAAGCTCCCGCAGGATCTCTTCCAGCCGGGCCAGTGCGCGAGCGACGGTGGCTCCATCGAGCAGACGATGGTCGTACGAGAGAGTGACCCTCATCTCTCCCCGCTCATCGAGCGGACCATAGCTCAGATTGCCGGTATGGAAGGACGGCGGGTTCTGAATCTCGGCGCCCAGTCCGGCAAGCGTCGTCAGGAAGAACGTTCCCGTCCGCCGGGCACGGGCACGCCCCGAGACATTCAGATTCCACCACCACAGCCAGCGCCGCAGCGGATTGGGAACCCCGCTGAGTTGCAGCTGTCGGCGGAAGACGGTCTCCACGGGAGCCTGCTTGTAGTGATCCAGCCGTGTCTGGAGATCCAGCAGCGAGGTGGAATCCGGGGCGCGAAACTTTCCCCAGAACACCCAGGGCACACCGCGGTATTCCCGTTCGATGGCAAGCATCGCCACGCTTTCAGGGTGCTCGTACACCGTGGGGGGCCAGGCTCCCAGCCACGCCTGCCGGAGCACCGGAAACTCACACGCCACCAGCGCGTAGCCTTTGAGCATGAGGACCGGCCAGGAGATCCGGGGCGACGCCCCCTTCCGCAGCCGTTCGACGTCCTCCAGACGAAAACGACGATCGTGCGGGCAAATCGGAACCCGCCGGTGAAAGTGGAGCACGTCGCATGTCAGCCGCCGCGACCGGGGGACGAGGACACGGCGAGAACGTAGGTCAGGCACGGTCCGACTCCTTTCCGACCGAGCTGCGGGGGCAGCTCCCCGCACTGGACCCGCTTGCGCCAGGGCAGTCTACCGTTCCTTGCCCCCTCGGGAGAAGGCCGTTTTTCTCGCGAGAACCAGGAATGCGAGAGCGTTGATGCGTCAGGTCATCTCTGCAAAACAACCGGTGTGCGAACGGTCCGGGCCCGGCTACAGTGGGAATTCGCAGGAGGAGATTCATGCAGCACGCCGGCGCGACGACTGTTCCGCTCCCCTTCGAAGACGTCGCCCAGCAGCGCGAGGCGGCTTCGCTGGGCATGTGGATCTTCCTGGGAACCGAGGTTCTCTTCTTCGGCGGGCTGATCGTCTGCTACATCGTCTACCGGTTTGAATATCCGGCGGCGTTTCACGTCAGCTCGGCCAGGCTCAGCATCCCCGTCGGTGCCGTGATGACGGTCGTGCTTCTGCTGGGAAGTCTGCTGGTTGCCCTGTCGGACCAGTTGATCCATCAAGAGCCGGTCCCCCGCCGCACGATCGTCCTGCAACTGGGGCTGACAGCCCTCCTGGGAGTGACGTTTCTGGGTATGGAAGCCTGGGAGTACGTCGAACTGATCAATCACGGACTGTTCCCGGGAGCCTCCTTCGATCGCTCGGTTGTCGCCGAGGCTCCACTCGACGGGCGATCTGCCGAACTGTTTTTCGTTCTCTTCTTCTGTTCGACCGGCCTCCACGGCTTCCACATGATCATTGGCGTGTGCCTGGTGGGAACGGTGACGGTCCTCATTCACCGCGCTCCCGACCCGGCCCGTCACCGGATCCTGCTGCAGAACATCGGCCTGTACTGGCACTTCGTCGACATCGTCTGGATCTTCCTGTTCCCCATGTACTACATGGTCGAAGGAGGCTGAGCAGGCCCCCCACCGGAGATCCGGCGGCGCTGTGCCGGTCACCCATGCACGCAGTCCCATGCCCGACCCGAATCACTCATCGCAGACCGGACACGTCAGCCGTGGCACGCTGTACGTGACGTTCGTCGTGTTGCTGGTTTTGCTGGCTGCGACAGTCGCCGTCGGGCTGTACCTCTCCGGGCGGATGGGGACCGTCATGGGGCTGGGAATCTCTGTCATCAAGACGGTGCTGATTGCGGTGATCTTCATGAACCTCCGCTATGCCAGCGGACTCGTGCGGCTGGCGTCGGTTGCCGCGGGGTTGTGGCTCGTCATCGCTGTGATGCTGGTGCTGGGCGACTACGAGTCGCGCGGGTGGAACGAAACGCACGAGCCGTTCCTGCAGCACGCGACCGACATCGAGAGTTACGATCGGGTCTTCTACCTGCCGGCCGAGGCAGATTCATCCCGCTCGATCGGCCCCGCGCCCCAGCGCTGACGTTGGGACAGCGACCAGATGGTCCATCCGATTGCGGCGACCGTCACCAGGCCCAGCCCCCGCAGCGTCCACTGGACGGCGGCTCCGAACTTCCCGCTGACCGGGTCATAGAGATAGCACCGCAAAAACGAGTCGCCGTCGCTGGCGACCGGCGCGGCACTCACCTCCCCGACCTGCGCCTGCGCGATCGACTCGCTGAGCACTTCCGAAGAGAACTCGATCCCTTCGAGCACGCGGGTCACGTCCCCCTGGGGGGAAACGAGAAAGATGCCGGCCGGGTGCGCGTATTGCCCGGTGGCCTCGTCCCACTCGTAGTGATACCCCAGCCGTTCGGCCAACTGCGAGATCTGGCCCTGTTCCCCTGTCAGCAGGCTCCAGCCTGCTTCGCTCCCCGGACGGGCATACTTGCGGATCAGCTGCTCTCGCGAGCGTTCCGCTTTTGCAGGAGTGTCCCGCGGATCGAAGCTGACGAGCACCACCTGGACATCCCGACCGACGTCCTGTTCGACTTTCGTCAAGGACCGCACCAGACCGTCGGCGGCCAGTCGGCAGAGCATCGGGCATTCAAAGTAAACCAGACAGACAATCGCCGGCCGGTGACGCAGTTCGGTTCCCAGCGTCGTCAGCTCGCCCCGGTGGTCGCGAAACACGGTTTCCAGTGGCAACCGGGCACCCAGGGGCGGGTCGATTCGCACACGTTCGAGCATCGCGGCCGTCGACTGAGCTCTCGCCGGAGAGCCCGCAAGGCCGCAGGTGGCCACGAGCATCGCGGCCAGCACGGCCCACCGGGAACGTCGTTGCCGCGTGGTGATCACCGGTGTCTTTCGCCTTCCTGCGCGGGAGTTGCAAGGCAGCCGAACGATTTGCCGAACGGAAAATCGAGTCTCTCCTCACAGATCCTCGACGACGCACGCGTTGCCTGCACACCGGACAGGCGGAGCCGAACGTGTGCAGAGCCCGAGCGCCAGCTTAACTTCACACCGCCACTGAGCTACCCGTTCGTACGAACAGGCACACTGCACGCGGGAAGCTGCCCGTTCTGAAGAACGATTGCAGGAACGATCCGTGCGGAACCCCTGTGCGCAATCCTCGGGGACTACGGGGCTGCGCTGCCGTCTGCCAGACGCGATGCCAGGGCGACCAGGGTTCTGACGAACGAGCCCGTGGCGCCGGAGTCCATCCCGGGACGGGCACTCTCGGCAAAAGACGGACCGGCGATATCGAGATGGACCCACGGCCCCTCGCCTGCAAACCGCTCGAGGAATTTCGCGGCCGTAATCGCACCACCCCAGCGGGTCCCGATGTTCTTCAGGTCGGCGACCTCCGACTTGAGCTGCTCGGCATACGAGTCGAACATCGGCAGTTGCCAGATCTCTTCCCCGGCGTCGGAGGCGGCCGCCATGACGGAATCGCACAATGGTTGCGAATTGGTGAACGCCCCGGCCACTTCTTCCCCCAGAGCAACGACGCACGCTCCGGTCAGCGTCGCCAGGTCCACCGTCCAGTCGGGGTTCAGATCGGTCGCGTAGTCGAGGACGTCCGCCAGCACGAGCCGTCCTTCGGCGTCGGTGTTGAGCACTTCCACTGTCAGGCCGTTTCGCGCTGTCAGCACTTCTCCCAGCTTGTACGCGCGTCCGCCGGTCATGTTCTCGACCAGGCCCATCAGTCCCGTCACCTTCAGCGGCAAACCGAGCCGCGCGATGGCAACTATGGCCCCGAGCACGGTCGCCGCACCGGCCATGTCGGCCTTCATGCTCTTCATCGAATCGCTCGGTTTGATCGACAGGCCACCGCTGTCGAACGTCACCCCTTTTCCAACGAGCACCAGATGACGGTCGCCGCCGCCGTCGTAGGTCAGTGAGACCATCCGGGGGGGACGGTCGCTCCCTGCCGACACCGCCAGCAGGCAGTTCATCCGCTCCTGAAGCAACTGCGGCTCATCGAAAATCCGGCACTGGATTCCGAACTCCTGCGCAACCTGTGCCGCCCTGTCGGCAAACGTCTCCGGATAGAGTTCTCCGGGATGACGATTCACCAGTTCGCGGGTGAGGTTCACCGATGCTCCCAGAACCTCGCCCCGCTCGACGGCCGCTTCGCAGGCGTCCACTTGCGTCGAGGCATCGACGAGGATCATTGCCTCCGCCAGCGGATGCCGCTCCGGCTCCGAACGGTACAACTGCGGAGAGACCGGGCCTGTCTGCAAAGCGATCGCTGCCGACTCGGAAAACCTCGTGGCATCTCCCGTCGCCGGAATGGCAATGGCAACCCGGCGGTCCGGGCGACTGCAGACCTCCCGTACGGCCGCCGTGAGGCCCCGCTGGATCCGGGACGGGGTCAACTCTTCGACTGATCCCAGACCGACGAGCAGCACTCGCTCGCTGGCGATGCCGGCGACCGAGAAGAGTCGCACGAGCTCACCCGGTTTGGCTGAAAAGTCGCCCCCCTCTTCCAGTCGTGCCATCGCCGTCGCGGCCTCGTCGGCCAGCGAGGGATGTGTCTCCCGGAGTGGTTGTGCGGCGATCACCGGCAACACAAGCCAGTCGACAGCGATGTCGGAAACTGGTTGCTGAAGCACGCGGATCTTCATGGAGAGGACCGTTCAAACAGAAGGAGCAGAATCAGTCGTCAAGCTCGAACCGGGGCAGTGGCGACGCTCACGCGGCATGCGAGGTCATGGCATGCCGCTCAGCTGCGGGCGTTGCGCATCGCCTCGACGTACGCGGCAGCGCGTTCTTCGATGCGCTGCATGTTCTTCTCGGCGAGGGCCTGCGTTTCGACCAGGGCACTTCCCAGACCAACGGCACAGGCACCCGCCTTGACGAAGTCCGCGAGCGTGTCGAGGTTGACGCCGCCGGTCGGAAGCAGCCGCACATGCGGCAGCGGACCGTGAACCGCCTTGAGATACCCCGGGCCACCGACATCGGCGGGAAACACCTTGACGATATCGGCCCCGGCCTCCCAGGCGGTGAGGATCTCGGTGGGAGTGAACGCTCCGGCCATGATGAGCTTGTCGTATCGGCGGCACAGGCGGATGACGTCGACGTTGACCGTGGGCGTGACGAGAAATTCGGCCCCGGCCAGAATCGCCGCCCGTGCGGTCTCCGGATCGAGCACCGTGCCGGCCCCCAGCAGGATCCGGTCTCCCAGCTCCGCTCGAACCTGGCGGAGGATGTCGACCGCTCCGGGGACAGTGAAGGTGACTTCAATGACGTCGATGCCCCCGGCCAGCAGCGCACGGGAGACATCGACGAGTTGTTCCCCCGAAGGCGCGCGAATGATCGCCACCAGCCCCAGGTCCAGGACACGTTGCAGATGTTCGGATGACATTGAGGATGAACAGGGAGGGTGAAGTGGAAAGTGGAGGCCCTGCCGGGTCCCCCGTGACGTCCCGAAGGCATGGGAGCGAACACCAGTCGCTCTGCGCCGGGGAAAGTTCACTCACTGGCGGCGTACTGCTCGGCGTACTCGAGGACCCACAGGTCAATTGTCTCGGCGAACGAGTCCAGATCGAGCTGGTCGAGTTGCTGGAAGTGCCGTCGCTGGAGGACTTCCTTGTTGCGGATCGTTCCCTTGGCGACGAGTTCGACGATCGGCACCGTCCCCAGCGGCGTGATGGTCAGTTGCAGCCGGCTGTAGAGGGTCGACGACGGCCCGCCGCGCTGGAGTGAGAGGTCATCGCGGGTGATCTTCGCCCCCCAGCCGCTCTCGTTGAGAATCGATTCGTACCGGAAGCCGGGGAAGCTGTCTGCCAGTTGCCGCAGGCAGGTCTCGATGTGCTCGGTCAGCTCGATCCGCGCGTGCGAGTGCACCTGTCGCTGCTCCTCGCTCGACATCCGTTGTGAGGCTTTCTGCTGATCACGCTGCTGACGGGACTGCTCGCCGCGCTGAATCGCCCGCTGGAGTCGCTGGTTGAAATCCATCGGCCGCTGTTGTCACAAGGGAAGTAAACGAACCGCACCGCCTCGATTCGGGGTGCCAAGCGAATGGTAGGCGTGCGGAGACACGGTTGCGAGAGTTGCGCCGGCGGAGTTGGAAGTTGCAGGAAGTGAGACGGGAGAAGCTGCGAGAAAGGCCCGTCCTTGCCGTCCCCGAACGTCTGGCGGGTCCGTCAACTGGCGACTTTTCGGTACCCAACTTGCCTCAGAGACGCCATAATAGAGTATGGTTTCCGCAGATGCGTCACATCGCAGCACTTCTGTTGTTTTGGCCGGTTCAGGCCGCAGCATCGGTGTACGTTGAGAGTCGGCGGAGTCCAGAGCGGCAGGAGCTTTCAGGCAACTTGAAGATTTCTGCGAATTGTTGTTGAGAGTCTGCCGGCGGGGCCGTTTCACCTCTGACACTCAGCACGTCCTACTTTCTCCGGAGCTTATTGATGAAAGCGACCCCCAGGCATGCCCGTGTGGCCGCGACTGGCAGGACCCGGAAGTCCGGCCGCGACGGCTTTACCCTGATCGAGCTTCTGGTGGTGATTTCGATCATCGCCACACTGGCGGCGTTGCTGCTGCCTGCCATCCAGCAGGCCCGTGAGGCGGGCCGCCAGGCCGAGTGCATCAACAACCAGCGCAACTGGTCGACCGCGATTCAGAACTTTGCGGCTCAACGGCGTGGTCGTCTGCCCCGGGCCCGCGGCATTCCCGGTAAGGACGTCATGCTCAATTACACCGCGGACCCGAACGACAGACGAGTTGCGCCTTGGCCGGTGCAGCTCCTGCCGTTCATCGACCAGCCGGCACTTTACGATCGGTTGACATCCGCGACTGATCTGAGTTTGACGAGCTACGGTGACATGGCACTGGGAGCGTTCACGTGCCCTGATGACCCGAACAGTGGTGGCAGCGGCGAAATTACCTATGTCGCCAACGGAGGCTTCTGGCGCGCGGATCATTGGGATACAAGCGGGGTTCCGGGACCGGCCGCAAGTCCAACGATTTGGAGTGTTGACTGGACGAATCCGGACACAGACTCCAACGATCCGCCCGCTGGAAGCAGTGCGGATGAGCAGATCAGCCTCGCTGCGACTGTCTTCGTCCGAATTGCTCTTCCGTCTGGATCTGACACCTGGTCACCGTCCAACCGATACGTGACCCTGGATAACATCGCGCGGGGCGATGGCTTGACCCAGACGATGATCCTCACGGAGAACCTGCAGGCCCGCGGATGGATTTCGCCGACCCCGCATGACAACATGTTCGCTGTCCGGATGTCTACAGACGGGAGTGGTAAGCCGACGGTGATTGGTGCTTCGTCGACTAACCAAGCCGAAGCGCTGACGTACGGTCAGTATCCCGACTCCGATGTTCCCAGTCTTTCGGAGATTAATGTTAATCTTGGTGCCGCCGAGGGGACCGCTCCGCGGCCGAGTTCGCTGCACCCGGGAGGCGTGATCGCCACGTTCGCGGACGGTCACTCTACATTCCTCAGTGACGGGATCGATCGTATCGTCTATGCACGAAGCCTGACCCATGCCGGTGCACGGCATGGAGAAGGTCTTGTCGAGAGCGAAATCTTCAAGTAAGCCATCGCCGGCAACGACGTGCTGAGTTCACAGGCCGCGGCTTCCCGAAAGCCGCGGCCTTGCTCTTTGAAAGAGCCTGAAGCTCCGTAGCGTGGCCGTGGCTGCCTCTCCCGGATGGTCATCCTCCCGCAATCCGCAGCACCAGCTTGCCGCAAAAACTCTCGTTCATCAGCCGCTCGTGCGCCGCGGCGGCCTCTTCCAGCGGGTAGGTCCGGTCGACGATCACCCGCAATTGGCCCGACTGCCACAGCTGCAGCAGTTCGCTGAGATCCTTCTCGCGCGATGTGGCAAGCATCACGCGCCCCTGTTTGTCCAGTGGCCAGGTCAGCAGGGAGATGATCAGTCCCCGCAGACCCGGTTCTGTCGAGACATAGCGGCCGCCGCGGGCCAGCACTCGCCGGGCCTGCGTATACGAGCTTTTCCCGGACGCATCGAAGACGACGTCCCAGTAGCGATCCATTTCGGTAAAGTCCTGCGAGCGGTAGTCGATCAGCTCGTCGGCTCCCAGATCACGAAGGACATCATTGTGCTCGCTGCGGGAGACGGCCGTCACTTCGGCTCCGCGGGCTTTGGCGATCTGCACGGCAAAGGCACCCACGCCGCCACTGGCTCCGTTGATCAGCACCCGTTCTTCAGCTTGCAGTCGCGCATGATCCCGCAGGGATTGCAATGCGGTGGACCCCGCCAGCGGCAGAGCTGCCGCCTGGTCGAAGGGCATCTCGGGCGGGATACGGACCATGGCGTGAGTGCCGCAGGTGGCGAACTCGGCATACGCTCCGCCGTCGATGTGATCGAGAAACGCGAGGACGCGATCGCCCGTTGCGAAGCGGCCGTTCCGATCGGGCTGTTCGACCGTCCCGGCGACGTCGTAGCCGGGGATCCGGGGGAATCCGCCCGGCAGCAGCGCCTTCATCTCGCCGGCCCGCAGACGGGCATCAACCGGATTGACGCCGGCGAATGCGACGCGGATCAGGACTTCGTCGCTGGCCGGTTCGGGACGGGGCCGCTCGGCCAGCTCGAGAACGTCCGGGGCTCCGTAGTCGCGGTAGATGATGGCTCGCATCGGACTTCCTCCTGTCCTGCGGAATGGTTCTGGCACAAGACTCCGGTCTCACGTCGTCTGTGCATCCGGCAAATCACGTTCCGGCAAGGGGGCAGCGGCACTCGGGGAATCACAGCCAACTTGCGTTGTCTGAGAAAGGGGGGCCGCAGTCTCCCTTGATGCAGTGGCGGTTCCTCCCGACAATCCCCGCGCACTGGACGCAGCGCCCATTGCTGTGATCGAACCGGCACGGCTGCGGGAATCGCCCGTCGCATGCCGCGGCGTCGGCCGGTGCCCGCCGGCCGGGAACCTGTTCGTCCCCCCGGGTGTCTGTGCGGGAACTCTCCGCAGTTGACCTTACGTCTGTCATTCCATGACCGAACTCGCCAAGCAATACGATCCCAAGACCGCTCAGGAGCGATGGTTCTCCTTCTGGGAAGCCCGCGGAGACTTCAACGCCGAC
>CAZUXX010000050.1:0-11370 GCA_964624215.1 uncultured Planctomycetaceae bacterium | reverse complement strand
CTGCCCTCTGCAACGTACAGGAGGAACGTGTACCGCTCGTCCATTGTCATCTGCCAAGCCGATGTGGTCCCGGCCTCCGCCCCGTTGTTCTGTTCCTGTCAGTGAAGACGGCCGGGCTGCCATGCCGCGGCGTCGTGTTTGGTTTGCCTGCAACGGAGTATTGACGTTGTCGCAGGATCTGTGTGGTTGCTGTCGCCGACAAATCTCCGCACTGTCAAAAGATGTCGTCTCCGGCGATGTTATGAACGGACCGGACGTGCTTTGAGACGCCGGACGCGATCAATGAGTTCCTCAAACTGCCGGACATCGAAGGGTTTTGTCAGATGTCCATCGAAGCCGGCTGCGAGAGCGGCACCGCGGTCTGAGACACGCCCGTAGCCGGTGAGTGCGACGAGTTGCATGGCGTGCCGATGGGGGAGGTTCTGGGCCCGTCGGACGACTTCGTAGCCGTCCATTTTCGGCATACCGATGTCGATGAGTGCGATGTCGAAGGTCTGTTCGGCCAACAGATCGAGAGCTTCGAACCCGTCGGCGGCGGCGACGACCGTGTGCCCCATGTGCCTGATGAGTCGCTGGGCCAACTGCCTCAAAGAGAAGACATCCTCGACGATGAGAATTTTGAGACCATCGCCGTTGGCGCGTCCGGCCGGCTCGGCCTCGACGACGCGATCTGCCGGACAAAGAGGGAGTCGCACGGTAAACCGACTCCCCTTCCCCGGCCCGTCGCTGTCGGCGGTGATGCTCCCGCCGTGCCTTTCGACGAGTGTTCTGGCGACGGAAAGTCCCAGTCCGAGGCCTCCCTCACTTTGTCCGGTCGATCGCTGCTCCTGCAGGAACGGCTCGAACAACTTGTGCACCTCACTCTGTTCGAACCCGACGCCGTTATCGCTGACAGTGAGCAGTGCGTGAGGCTCGTCGAGCCCATCGGACGGTCTGACCAGTTGGACCGACAACCGGACTGTGCCGTAAGCCGGTGTGTACTTGGCGGCATTGGTCAGCAGGTTCGACAGGATCTGCTGCAGCCTGGCCGAGTCCCCGTTCACGGGAACGGTCTCGCCGGGGATTCCGACCTCGAATACGTGACCGCGTTCTTCCATCACACTTCGGATCGCGGCACAGGCCTTGCGAATGGGACCGCGGAGATCGATCGGCCGGGTTTGCAGATCAAGCTTGCCATAGAGCAGGCGGGCCGAGTCCAGGAGGTCGTCGAGCATCCGTCGCACGTGATCGAGCTGATCGCCGACGACTGCGGATGCTTCGAGGAACTCCGTTTCGTTCTCGCGAACACGACGCATCAACTCGATGCCGGTTGTCACGGCCGAGAGGGGATTTCTGAGCTCGTGAGAGAGAGTCGCCAGGAAGGCGTCGCGACTGTGGAGGCGGGCTTCTGCTTCAACGGCGAGTTGGTGGACGTCGCTGACATCCTTGAGGGTGACGACATAGCCCCGTTCGCCGCTCCACTCGGATTCGGCGATGTGCATTTCCAGATGCCGGAGCGTCCCTGACTCATCAATGCTGTTGATCCGGCAGGCGTCGACCGGCACGAGCGGCTCGCCGAACATGCGACCTTCGATCTCGTACCAGCGTCTGGCCAGTAGCCGTTCGGCCGCCGGGTTCGCGTAACAGACATCACCGGCCGGCTCCAGCACGACAACGCCGAGTTCGACTGATTCGACCAGCATCAGAAAGCGGTCGAACCCTGAGTCGGAGACGGGATCCTGCTGAGCAGGGTTCCGCCAGGGCGGGATCGGGGTAGCACACGGGGGCATCGATGCCGGCTCGCTCAAGTCCTGAGATCGCGGTGAGGAGCACTGCGATACAGCGTCGATTGTGCTCGGGTGTCATCACAACTTCAACCGACACCTCAGGGAATTCCCGGGGTGCAATCAAGCTGCACCCGGATTCCCGACGTGATTGCAGGGTCGTCCCCTACCGCTTTTTGCGCACGTTCTCCCGAGTCGGACGGACCAGACTGCCCGCGTTATGCGTTACGAGGGGGTTGGAGCAGACAACCGGAGAGCGCCGTGCGGTTGGAACGACTTCGCGGGCGGCGTGGCTGAGTCAGTTGCTGACGGTGCCGTTGCCGGGGACGCGCAATTCGACGCGACGAAACATCCCGGTGTCGTCGAATGATCCGATCCCGATCGCACCGCGAGTGAAGGTTCGATCGGTGGCAGTCATGACGGGCTTTGTCATGTCGTCAAAATAGACTTCGATGGAGCCGGACTCGACGTCGCGGACGATCCGGGCGTGATGCCACTGATCGTCCCAGGGTGTGCCGCTTGTCGTGGCCGTTGAAATCTTCGTGCGCGGGGCCTCGTTGACGATGAAAATCTGGTTGGCGTGATCGTCGGTCCGCTGGCCGAAATGGACGTAGTAGAAGTGTGCGGGATCCTGATAGCCGAAGAAGAGACAGAGGCTGCGATGCGGGTAATCCCTGGCCGTTGACTTCAAGTCGACATCGAGTGTGAAGGAGCCGACCTGTTCGCGGCAGACAGCGCGGTTGAAGGGAGATCTGACGGGAGTCCGGACACGGCTTTGTCGAAACTGGTGCAGGACATGGTCGTTCCCGTCGGTTTCGATGAGGAACGCAGACGGGTCGGGACTGCGCCAGCGGGTTGCGCCTGCGGAGAAGTCTTCCGAGAAGACGAGCCGTCCGTGAGCAGCATCGCGACCGGATGCTGTGGTGGAGGTTCCCGATTCCTGCGCGGGGGCAGCGGCGCCGAGCGCTGCAGCGATCAGACAAATCCTGAGCAGCATGCGTGGTATTCCTCGAAGGTCAGGACGGGACGGAGGCAGGCTCGTGGTTCTGAGCCGCGGTCCATTCGGGGAGTGAGGCTTCCTGTCCTGCGACGACGACTTCGAACCCGAGGTCGCGGATCATCCGGAAGTCGGCTTCCGCAGCCTGACCGGGGGTGGTCAGGTAATCGCTGACGAATATTGAATTGGCCGCATAGAGTCCCATGGCCTGCATGGACCGCAGGTTGACTTCGCGTCCGCCGGCGATGCGGATCTCGGTGGATGGATGAGCGAAGCGCAGCAGGCAGAGGACTTTGAGGCAGAACCGCGGATCGAGGTTCTCTTCGGTCGCCAGGGGGGTGCCGTCGATCGGGTGCAGAAAGTTGACGGGGATTGATTCGACCTTCAGGGACTTCAGTTCCATGACGACGTCGATGATGTCGTCTCTTGTCTCGCCCATGCCCACGATGAGGCCGCTGCAGAGTTCCATACCGGACTGGCGGACGACTTCGAGAGTGTCGAGACGATCCTGGTAGGTATGTGTCGAGCAGATCTGGTCGTAATAGCGACGTGAGGTATTCAGATTGTGATTGATGCGGTCGACGCCGGCCTCGGCCAGACGGCGAGCCTGTTCGCCTGTCAGCAGTCCCAGGCA
The DNA here is from genome assembly GCA_964624215.1 of uncultured Planctomycetaceae bacterium. GTDB lineage: Bacteria > Planctomycetota > Planctomycetia > Planctomycetales > Planctomycetaceae > CAZUXX01. The sequence continues at coordinate 7,976 of CAZUXX010000050.1, read as the reverse complement.
CGCGCACACGTGCATCCCGAGTTCTGCCTTGATGTCTTTGACGGTCTGAACGACATGTTCGATCTCGCGGTCGCTGGGACCACGTCCACTGGCGACGATGCAGTAGGTCCGGGCATTCGCGGCTTTGGCTTTTCGCGCTTCGTCGAGCAACTGTTCGCGGGTGTTCCAGCGGTATTTCGGGATCGCGGCATCCGAGACTTTTGACTGCGAGCAGTAGCCGCAGTCTTCGGGGCACAGGCCGCTCTTGGCGTTCTTGAGGTAATACAGCTGGACCTGCTTACCAAAGTGCCGCCGGCGGATGCGGTAGGTGGCCGCGAGAAGGTCAAGGACGTCGTCGTCGTCCACATCAAGGATCGCGGCGGCATGTTCTGCCGTCAGTTCGCCACCGGCGAGGACGTCGCCAGCCAGAGTGTCCCAGTCGCTCACGTGTTGGTCCATTGTCGCAGAATTGAATCGACCCGACGCAATAGCGGTGCAGGTTAGCGATTCGGCATCCGGTGGTGAACCGGCATTGCAATCGCTTCGCCCCTGCGGGTGGTGCTGTGTCAGCCGCCGCTCACGGGAGGGAAGCAGGCGATCTCAGCCGAGGGGGGGACGGGATCGTCGTCGGTCGCGTACTGCTGATCGATCGCGACGAGCAGTGTTGACGCCAGCGGGTGCAGTGCAGGCGCCTGATCGAGCAGGGCAGAGCGCAGATCGGAGACCGTCGCAGAGTCGGGAAGCCGGAGGGTTACTGTTTCTGCACCGGCGGCATCGCGAGCCGCAGCGAACAGCCGAACGTGAACAGTCATGAGACAAGCAGTCGCTTTCGATTCCGGACGAGTTTCAGGCGGACCTCGGGCATCAGACCGCCAGCCAGAGCCAGTATCTTGAGCGGGTGGAGTGTGGGTGTCGATGTCCCCTGTTCCATCTGGAGTTTGCAACTGCTGCACTCGGCCAGGCCGATCTGGAGGTCCGGGGCTGCCATCCGCTCGATCAGCGGGCGGCCGATGGTGAGGGATGCTTCGAAGTTTTCGCGGGTCAGTCCGTAGGCACCGGCCATTCCGCTGCAGCCCAGATCCAGGGAGTCGATCCGGAGTTCGGGGATCATGCGGAGGAGGTCGAGATAGGAAGCGTGCGCGGTCATCACCCGCGAGTGACAGGGGGTGTGATACGCCGCCCGCAAGGGAAGCGGAGTGAGGTGCAGTGCCGTCGGGTTCTGTTCGAGTGCGAGGCGGAGAAACTCTCCGGCGCCCTGGACTCGTCCGGCGAGCACGGCGACATCGGGATGGTTCAGCAGGTAGGGGTACTCCTGCGTGAGAGCGATGACGGAGGCCGGTTCTGTGCAGACGATCGGATGTCCCTCGCGAGCCAGTGGTCCCAGAGTGCGGACGTTCTCCTCGGCGAGTTTGCGGGCGGCGTCGAGGTCTCCTGCGGAAATCATCGCCATTCCCGAGGCGGTCTGATCGGGAGGGACGTAGACGGGGTAGCCGAGCGCTTCGAGAAGCCGGACAAACGCCCAGGCGATCTGGGGATCGTGGAAGTTCGCGAAGTGGTCAACGAAGTAGATGACGGTGTTTCGGGGGAGGGAGGCGGGGCGTCGTGAGTAGGTCTTCCGCACGCTTCGGAGGAAGGATCGTGAAGCGAAGCGGGGCAGTTTGCGTTCGCGGGCGATGCCTCCCATTTTTTCGAGCAACCAGCGGCCGACCCGGCTGTTGAGTCCCCAGTTCGAGACGGGAGCCAGCAGACTGCCCAGGGCACCGAACGAGTGGGCCCGGGAAAGGATCCAGTCGGTGCTTTTGAGCCCGTGAGCGGCAACGTACTGGGCTTTGGCCTCGATCATCAGATGCGGGACATCGACGTTGGCCGGGCACTCCATCTGGCACTGCTTGCAGTTAAAGCAGAGGTTGGCCAGCTGCTTCATCTCTTCGCTGGCGAGGTCGCGGTTTTCGAGGATGCCGGCGAACTGATTACGCATGGCGTTGGCTTTTGCCCGTGGCGTGGCATCCTCCAGCGGGGTGAGCCGAAAGAGCGGGCACATCCGCGAATCGGCTTCGTGGGTACGACAGACTCCGCATCCATTGCAGCGGAGCGCAGCGGCGGACAGCTCTTCCCGCTCCCAGGTGAGCAACAAGGGAAGTTGCGGTTCTTCGGGCTGCGGAGCAGCGTCGAGGGTCGAGTCGGGTGCTGCGGCGGGCGTTCCGGTCGGCAAGGCGCGGAAATTCCTGGCGGAGAGGCCGGGGTCGTCCGAAACGATTTTGCCGGGATTGAGCAGGTTGTGCGGGTCGAAGATGTCCTTGACCTCGCGGAACAGCCGGTACATCGGCCCGTACTGATCGCGGAGGAATGATGTCCGGGAGATTCCGTCACCGTGCTCGCCGGAGATGGTTCCGCCGGCGGAGAGGACAACGTCGTAGACTTCGCGGGCGAGGGATTCCAGTTCGCGTCCGTCAGCGGGTGATGGGAGCGGGAGGAAGGGACGCAGGTGAATCTGCCCGGAGGCCGCGTGGGCGTAGAGGGACGCAGTCACATGGCGGGCCTGCAGGACGCGCTGGACGCGGCGCACGACGTCTGCCAGTTCGCCGGGGGGAACGGCGAAGTCCTCGATGAACGGTTGTGGTCGGGTTTCGCCCTGCAGCCGGACGAGGTTTGGCACGACCCGCTGGGGAAGAGACCACAGGAAGTCGATGTCGTCGGGGTCGTGTGCTTCGGCGGCGACGCGCAGCTGGGGACTCACCGCCCGAGCGGACGCAATCGCCATCCGCAATCGCTGCTGGGCCTGGGCGGCAGTGAAGCCGGTCTGTTCGACGATGAGAGCTGCTTCGGCCGATTGGGGGATCAGGGTTGCGAAGCGAGGGTCAGCCTCGCGGCCGAGGGAAAGCAGACGTCGATCGAGCAGGTCGCAGGCACTGGGTTGCTGCTCGCTGATTTCGCGAACGACGGAGAGTGCCGCATCGAGTCCACCAAAGAGCAGGAGCGCCACTCCCCGATGCGGCGGCAGAGGTGCCGTGTGGAGTGTGACCGCGGTGAACATCCCGAGAGTGCCTTCCGATCCGACAAGCACACGGGGGACGTGCAGCCAGCGTTCGGTGAGGGCCCCTCGCAACTGGTATCCGGCACAGTTGCGAGTCAGCGCCGGTTGCCACTCCTGAATGAGTTGCTGGTTGGAGGCGAGCAGATGGGTCAGGCGACTGACGACGCGCCTTCTGACGGCGTCCGTGTGATCGTCCGGATGTGTTGGATGACGTGCGGTGGACGGGGGGCTGTCGGGTCGGGGCTCGGTGCCGAACTCGATGCGATGGCCGCCGGCCAGCACGACCTGGAGGCTGCGGACATGGTCTCGGGTCGATCCGACCCGCACTGCATGGGCGCCGGCGGCATCGACTCCGAGCATCCCGCCGATCGTCGTAACAGCCGAGTTGGCCGGGTCGGGGGGGAAGTAGCGGCCGTGCTCCCGGAGAGCGGCATTCAGATGATCCCGAACGACGCCCGGCTGGACACGAACGGTCTCGTCGCCGATTTCGAGAATTCCGGTCATGTACCGGGAGAAGTCGACAATCAGCCCGTTCCCGAGAGCCCCGCCGGCGAGTCCGGTGCCGGCTCCGCGGGGAACGAGCGGCAGGTTGGCCTCTTCGGCGTAGCGGGCGAGGACGGCGACATCGTCTGCGTGACGGGGAGTCGCGACCCCGATGGGCATCAGCTGATACAGACTGCCATCGGTGGAGTAGAGCGATCGGGTGACGCGATCGAACCGGAGCTCACCTTCGAACAGCCCCGCAAGATCGTCGGCGATACGCTGTTGAGTGGCGTCCACGGAGCTCAAATGCGTTGAGAGACCGAATCGCGGTCACACGGCGGCTTTTGAATCCGGCACGTGGCCGGCGGCTTCCATCCGCAAACGCTCCTGGCGGTATCGTTCGCCAATTTCGTGATCGTAGGTGCTAAAGCGATCACCTGCTTCGCCGACGTGGTGTCGAGCCCCGCAGCGGTAGCAGACCAGAACATCAGGCATCAGCAGGTAGAACGCCATGTCGAGCACCGCAAAGCCGGCGAGGATGCTCATGGCAAGGATCGGCCGATGGTACGCCCAGGCGATACTACTCAGGATGGCCCCCAATGCCACCATGAGCAGTCCGAGCCACTGAGGGAAATCCTTCTGTCGCCAGAGGTCGAGGTTTCCACACGAGAGGCAATGCTGAGGACGACCGTCGGCAATGTCATCTGCGGAGAGGGTTCGCGCGTACCCGCAACTGGCGCATGTGACGGCTGGCTCCTCCGCACTGATCCGTGTGCGGTGAGTTTCGTCACATTTGGGACAGGTACACGTCAACCACATGCGGGCATTGTAGCGTCCCGATGGGAAACGGCGAACTCGCTGGGGGACTTGCCCAGATCTGCCAAAATCGGAAACGAGAGCCGCTCGCGGCGGTGTGCCCCGACCCGGATGCAGCGTGTGCTACTCGTCGAAGACGGGAGGTGCGGCGGGGGGGATCGTCATCTCGCGGCACCGGCTGAGGTTGGGTGTCCAGGTTGCGGGGTCGAGCGTCGGATTCCAGCGCATCGAGTCGAAGACGTGAACGGTCTCGCGAGTACCGGTTGAGTCGATGGTCTTGATCGCTCTGGTGTGAAGGGTTTCGCGATCGAGGACGACCTGCACTGAGGAGTAGTGGCGACGTTCCTCCGGTTTGAGAGTGCGTCCGGAGAGCACGTACTGGTTGGCATCCTGAGAGACGATCGACCAGTCGAATCGTTCCTGGAGTGCCTCGGCATCCCGTTCGAGAAGGCCGGGAAGCAGCCTGCGGGGCGAGGCGAGAGTGGTCCAGATGACGTCCCAGGAGCCGACTGGGGCAGGGGGCAGTTCCTGCAGGAAGTCTTCCGGGACGACGAATCTCTCGTATTCGCGGCGTGCGAGGTTGAGTCTTGTAAAGCTCGTGTCGTTCCAGTGAAGCGCCTCGGCCCGGGGAGCCGCGATCTGGTAAGGGGTTCCGTCGGGGCTGCGTCGTGATCCCTGTCGGGGGGGCTGTGCCACCGGCTGGACGAGATACAGGCCGTCGAAGGGAGCACTGAAGACGATGCGTCCCTGGGCCCATGTCTCGACAGACGATGCTGCGTCGTACTCGAACCTGCGGAAGGTGCCTTCGAGGGTTTTCACAGCTTCACCGGCTGCGGTCCAGCGAGCGAGCAATTCGTCGACGTCCATGACTTCGGCCGTCGCGTTGTCGGTCGTCTGTGTGGTTTCGAAAGCCACGAGCTGGATGTCACCGCGGGTCGAGTCCTCGACCGGCATCAACCTGGGAGGGGCCTGCGCGACCTGCAACAGGGCGGATCGCACCAGTGCCACACGCTTGTTTCCCGACTCGCCTTCGAAATGCAGATCGGTGACCTGCAGGTTCTCGTCGAGGGTCAGAATTGCCGCCGAGTAGAACAACTTCTCGAGGTCGTCACGGGGTTCGGCCCTGAGTCGTTGCCGGGCACCCTCCTGGTCAACGATTGTCCAGTTCCAGCCTGACAGGAGGAAGGGGCGATCGATCGGCCCGAGGACCTCGTGTGCAAAGTGGAGTTCGTGCGCCGAATGGGACGCCTGGTTGCGCTGATGAAGCTGATCGATCGAGGGTGCTACGCGGCTCGCGGAGGCCTGCTCCCAGGCGAGGAACAACTGATCCAGATCGGATCGGTCGTCAGCCTGAGCGGGCCGTGTGGCCGGAACGATCAGCAGGGCTGCGAGGAGGAGATGCTTCCAGAAGGACATTCCGCGATCACCATCCGTGGTGTGAACCGGTTCAAGAGACGTGCACGGGCGGACTATCGCAACACGGTGCCCCTGCGATAAGACCAATCCGGGTGCGATGCGGGGTTGATCGTCGCGAGGCTCGCAGAAACGGCCGGTCACCGATGTGACGAATCCGGAAGTGGCGGTGCGGGGGTGCACCAGGGAGGCCTCCGGATTGTCGGCAGAGTCCATACTGCCCGCAGACTGCGTCTGCCCGATAGAGGTTGCCACTGCAACGCGATCGGCCTGTGCGGGAGGAACCCGCTGAAATCAGCGGAGCGACGGGAGGAAGATTTGTATTCGTCCGCGGGATGGGTCAAGCTAGAGAAAGTCCCATCGGACGGTCGCGGGCCGGCGGCGTCCTCCGACAGTCGCGCCGGCTGTTTGCGGTCGCCGATTGCCAGCCGAATGCCACGGCCATCGTCGTTAGCAGGATTCAGGGGTATGACCATCAGTTCCGCCGGATCGACGGTGATGTTGCTCCGCCCGCGCCGGCTTCTGGCAGGGGTGCTGACCCTTGCGTTCGCCGGGTGGTTGCCGGCGCAGGAGGGCTCAACAGAGACTGCTGAGCAGGCGCCGTCTGCCAGTTCGAGACAGGCCCCCGATCTTCAGCTCGAGACGCCGGTCTTTCTCCGGGGGCACCGCGTGACCCCCGACCATGTGGTGTTCGGGACAGTCGATCGCGTCCGAGGTCGGGAGGCGACAATCAATCTCGGGTACGCGCACGGAATGCGGGCGGGAACGAGGCTCTTGTTCGTTCACAGCTTCGGTGAGACGGTTGTTCCGATTGGCGGAGGCATTGTTCGCCGAAACCAGCCGGAAGAATCCGAAGTGTCGATGGAAGGCCCGTTTCGACCACAGAAAGGGGATCTGGTGCTGGTTCGAGCACGTCAACTGGAGCTGTGGGAGCCGCATCCCCGGGCGGATCGACTGGTTCGAGAACGTCTTTCGCGTCGGCGGATGCAGCACGGTTACGACACGCTGGACCTGCCTTCCCGGCTGATCGAGGAAGTGGGCCGGGATGACGAATATCAGTACGAGCAGTTCACGGGTGCAGACCTCAATCAGTTCATCACCGTTGCCGAACGCCGATCGGGCATCCTGCAGAGCCGGATCGGAGCCGTGACCGCGCTCCCGCTGATTACCGACGAGACAGAGGAAAGTGAGACGCTTCGGGAACAGCGGGCCCAGATGGACCTGACGATGCTGACGCTCAGTCAGTTTCTGGAGACTGTCCGTACGCCGGAGAAACTGGTGCCGTTCCTTTCGGAGGACCGGATGCAGCGGCTGACTCCGCTGGATCCCCGCCTGGTGATCACCGAAGACTCGGCGCCGCTCATCCGGGATGTGCTCCTGGTGTGGACACGGAAGGTTATCACGGACACCGAGTCGATCCGGCCGGTCGCGCAGACGGAGGACGAGGAGTCGCCGGACGGGGACGAGTCGAGCACCACCTTCTAACGAGACTCACGGAGAGAGTCGTTGCCGGTGAGGCTCAGGCTGTCGGGACGACCGACAGAGTCAGTCGCACCTGTCCGGCGGTGACTTCGCGGCCGCCATGATCCTCAGTGATCTCAATCGCGTCGGCGCGGGTCTCGTGTTGAATAGTGGAGGACCATGCGGCCAGAACCGACTCGATTGTCTGCCGGTCTGCGTCGGAACGGACACCACAGGTGACGGTGACGCGGGCGTTCTCTTCGAGGTCGGCCTCCTTCCGCTGCTGCTGGATGTGTCGTACGAGGTCGCGGGCCGTTCCTTCGGCGATCAGTTCGGGCGTCAACTGCGTGGACAAAGCGATCTGCAGCCCGGCCTCGTCGGCGCTGGCCCAGTCGCTCGCCTGTTCGGTGCTGATCATCACGTCGTCCGGTGTCAGCGTGATCGATTCGCCGGCGATGGTCAGCTGGACATTTTCTCCCTGTCTGAGCGGCGCAAGGAGATCCGGATCGGTCTGCGGGAGCTCGTTGCGGATCGCTCCGAGCAACTTTCCGTAGCGAGGACCGAGCGTCTTGAGATTGGGCTTGTAGACGTACCTGACCAGGTCATCGAGATTGTCGGCCTGCGTGACAGTCTTGACGTTGAGTTCGTCGGCGATGACGTCGCGATAGCGCAGCAGTGCCTCGGCCTGGCGATCGTTCGTTGTCGCGAACCGGAGTTCGGCCAGCGGCTGGCGGACCCGCAGTTCGGCCGCCTCCCTGAGGCGGTGCCCCATGCGAACGAGTGTCTGCAC
>CAZUXX010000049.1:1843-11410 GCA_964624215.1 uncultured Planctomycetaceae bacterium | reverse complement strand
ATGCTGCACCGCCGGCAGCAGCAAGGCAACCAGCAGTGCAATGATCGCAATCACCACCAGCAACTCGATCAGCGTGAAGCCGCGCCTCGTTCGCATGCCCATGACCAACACCCCCAATTTGTAACCTTGGCTACATTCACCAGTCCGGAAGTGTAGCCATGTTACATTGGTGTCAATCAGGGACACAGCCGTCCTCACATCACCCCCCAAGCAGCACCGCCAACCGCCGCGCCAGGGCCATGCTCTCGCACCCCCGGCAGCGGACCAGACACTCCGCAGAGGAGCGTCTGCTTTACCCCGCACGCCGACCCGGCTGCCGCCCTGACGTTAGCCCACCCGATTCTCGGCGCCCCGGCACATCCGGCCACGATCTACCGCGTCGCGAACGAACTCAGCGGATCCGGCCCCAGCAGCTCCCCGGAAATCTGCGATGCCCGCCACAGCAGGTCACGGTCCACATCCAGGACCGAGAGGTAACCTGTCTCGCAATACGCGCAGGTGTCGATGCACACGTAGTGCGGCGTCACTGCCGGGACGCCTCGCTTCTGCGCGGTGTGCCCGCAGATCACCCGCTTCCCCGAGATGTGTGCTGACAGCGTCGGGTCGAATCGCGCCCAGCGCAGATATTTCGACTCCTCCTGGTCGACCGGAACATGCGGACGCACCAGCCCGTGCACGAAGATCTCACGCTCGGTCTCGAAATACTCTTTCGCGCTTCGCAGAAAATCCAGATGCGCATCCGGAATGGCCTCGAAGCCCCCTCCGTAAGACTCCAGCATCTCCAGCCCGCCATAGCTCGGCCACGCCCGCGACCACTCCCCACCATGCATCGCGTCGAAGAACATCTCCTCGTGATTCCCGAGAAGATGGACAACGCGGCATCTCGTGCGCAAATCAAGCAACAGATCGATACACCGGGCCGTCCCCGCACCCCGGTCGATGACGTCCCCCAGAACGACGACAAGATCCTCCGTCCGGGGTTGTATCCCCCCCAGCAGCGTCTCCAGAGCGACATCACATCCGTGAATATCGCCAATCGCACACGTTCGTCCCTGACTCATTCCAGTCCATACCCTCGTTCTCACCCTGCCGGGCGGGCCCGTGCCATGTCCACCCGCAGGACCGCTCAGAAATCGAGCCGCGGTGCCATCGACGGAGCACTGGTACCGCCAGCCCGCGGTGCAGCCGAGGGAACATCCGGTGAGACCTGCAACGTTTCGAGTGACGTCAGCAGCCGTTGACGCACGTCATTCGACGGATTCAGAGGCGCCAGGATCAGCACCGCCACCTGAATCCGCTGGGCGTTGTGCTCGTACAGCCACGCCTGAAACGGCAGACCCGTCGTCTCCGAGGAATCCGTCGTCTCTGACTGGAAGTTCACCGCGAAGTACGTCTTCGGAACAGCGAACCGGTCCGAGTTCGGAAGCCGAACCCGGTACTTCTCGTTCGGCCGGTCTCCGCGGCCCCCGTCGCCCGGCGGCAGCGTCACACCAAACAGATTCTGCAGCCGCAATTCGAGATCAGTAAAGAACTGGCCCGGGTCACCCGTCTCCTCGGCACTGTCCCGCCCCAGAAACCGGGAATGGTTCCCGAGCAGCAAAATCCGGTACGGGGCCCGATCCCCCCCGGCCGTCGGCAGCTGGCCATCCCACGCCGCCAGAATGCTCCCACCCGGTAGCGTCAGATCCACCCCATGCCACGATTGCCGCACATCCGGCGGCATCTCAGCACCTTCCTCCTTCGGAGGCACCGGCGGGGGAACATGCACCATCTCCTTCGGCGGACGGATCCAGACATTGAACCCCGCCTGGGCATACGGCTGAAGTTCAGCATCCAGCCGGGACAAATACGCGTTCCGCTGCTTCGTCGCCTCGAGCCGTGCTTCGTACGTCTGACTGCCACATCCGCCCATCAGCAGGACGCCGCACGCAAGCCATCGGGTGAGTCGCGTTGTCACGGGGGGCCCCTGCATCAGGTCACGTGAGTCGGGCATCATCCTCAATCCTCCGTTCCCGCCACCAGAGGACGTACCCTCCGGACGGGACCAGATGCGGTTCAGAATACCGAATCCCCCGAAAGCGTGCACCAAAGCCACCTTCCAGCACCAACGCCCGCTTACCGTTCCCCCGATGCATCATGCCCGGATGCATCACGGCAGGCAGGCCCCGCCTCCTGTTGGAGTTCACTTGATCGACGCGTCTCCGTCGCAGCTCCGCCGACGCGACCATCCCCCTTCCTGCGAGTTCACAGGACAGGGCAGGACAGGGCAGGGGAATCACCCCCCGCTCGACCTGGCCCCTCCCTCAACCCCACAGCCGCAATATCCTCAAACCATTTCCACAACAAGAGTTATAAACCGGAGGCGAATTCCCAAGGACTCCTTTTCGGAACTTCTGAAATTCCGGGAATAATTCCCGCCCCCTCTGTCTCTGGATCGCTGTAGGGGACATTCATCTGTTGTGAATCGTCCCGTTCAGAACAGAACTCCATCGAACGGAGACGGACCAATGCGTAAGTTGTTTGCCATCGCGACCTGTTTCAGCCTCGCTTTCGTCGGCATGGGCTGTGAGTCCGGCACCGAAAACGTCCAGGACGCTCAGGAAAACCTCGCTGAAGAGCAGCACGAAGCTCACGAAGAAATTGCTGCTGAGCAGCAGGAAGGCGCCGAGGAAGTCGGCGAAGCTCAGCAGGAACTCCAGGAAGCTGAGCAGCAGGCTGCTGAAGAAGCCGGCGACGCGACCACCCCGGAATAATCCGGATTCGGTCAACACACGAAACGCCCGCTGTCGGTTTCCCGGCTACGGGCGTTTTCTTTGGCACTTCTCGCCCTTGCTCACTTCGCTCCTCGCTGGCAGCCTCTCCCGCCAGCCACTCCCTCGAGGAAGCACACTCCCCGGACTCCGCAGACGCTACACTGCCGCACGACCGCCGGCTAAGGTTGGTACCGGCCCCCTTTCACCACCTCGTGACTCGCGCCCCGCCGATTCATGATCCGCGTTCAGGACGTCTGGAAGTCGTTTCATCGCGGGGCCACGCAGATTCATGTCCTGCGCGGAATCGACTTTGAAATCCCCCGCGCCTCCTTCGTCTTCGTCATCGGCCCTTCCGGCAGCGGAAAAAGCTCCCTCCTGTACCTGCTGGGAGCCATGGACGAACCGACCCGCGGACAAATCCTGATCGACGACGAGAACATCGCCGACTGGTCTGCCGCCCGGAGGGATCACTTCCGGCGAGAAGACGTCGGCTTTATCTTCCAGAGCTTCAATCTCCTCGAAAACCTCGGCGCCGTCGACAACGTTCTCGTCCCCGACCTCGCCCACGGTGTCACCCGACAACGGCAGGAACAGGCCCGCCAGCTGCTTTGTGATGTCGGCCTGGGACACAGGCTCGATCACCGGCCAGCCCAGCTCTCCGGTGGAGAACAGCAACGCGTCGCCATCGCCCGGGCCCTGCTCAAGCAGCCACGACTCGTCCTCGCCGACGAGCCCACCGGCGAACTCGATACCACCAACGGCAGGGAAATCTTCACCCTCCTCCGGCGGCTGCAAGCCGACCAGCAGGCAACCGTCATCAGCGTAACGCACGACGAACGCTATATTGAACCGGGTGACCTGGTGATCCGCATCCGTGATGGCCTCATTGAGAACGGCTAAGACCGGATCACCGCACACAAGACGTGCAGCATCACCGGCGGCATCAACCGGCAGCAATGCAGGCCCTCTGACATGCACGCCGTCACTACGTCCCCGGAATCCCCCCGAGGATCAGCACACGAATTGTCTCGCGGAATGCGCTTCGAGAATCCTGACCCCCGGCACCGCCCGCCAGGTCGTCTCGACGTGCTGCGCTGGGCCTTCCTCGACCCGCTCCGCGGACGCCGCCGGCGTGCCCCCCTCGGACCTCCCGCCACCGCCGTCACTCCCGACGTCGACAGGATCCACGATCCCGAAGGGCCGCCCCGCATCACCTGGCTGGGGCACGCGTCGATCCTGGCAACCATCGCCGGCGAGTCCCTCCTCGTCGACCCCGTCTTCTCCGATCGTATCGGCTGGTTCTATCCCCGATATGCCGCCGTTCCCCTCCGGCCCGACCAGCTGCCTCCCGTCAGACTCATCCTCATCACCCACAACCACTACGACCACCTCGACGGTCCTTCAATCGACGCCCTCGACCGCAGCGCCACCGTCATCGTCCCCGCAAAACTGGCATCGTGGTTCTGCACCAAAGGATTCGCGCAGATTGTCGAATTGCGCTGGTGGGAACGGGTCACCATCGGTGACATCACCATCAACGCCGTACCGGCCCGGCATTGGTCCCGCCGGACCCCGTTTGACACCAACCGCTCCCACTGGAACGGGTACGTGATCGAACGCGCCGGCGTCACCATCTACCACGCCGGCGACACTGCCTGGTTCGACGGATTTGCCGAAATCGGCACCCGCTTCCCACGACTCGATATCGCCTGTATCCCCGCCGGCGCGTACGAACCCCGCTGGTTCATGCAGCACAATCACGTCTCGCCCGAAGAAGCGGCCGAAGCCTTCCTGCTGACACGGGCCCGCATGTTCATGCCGATCCACTGGGGAGCCTTCCAGCTGGCCGACGAACCCCTCACCGAACCCGCCACGCGCATCGCCGCCTGGTGGAGCAGGCACAACCCGCCGGGACGCACGCTCTGGATTCCGGCAATTGGGGAAACACAGGACCTCACGGCACACACGACCCGAAAGTCCTGAACAGAATTTCCCCGAACCCCCTGCCGAACGTCCGCGTCCTCTCCCGGGAGCCCGGCTTCCCGTTTACGATCCACCCGGCGACGCCTATTCTAGAACTGCGGATCGAAGTCTGCTGGCCTCCCTCCGACACGCCCGCTCCACTCTGAAGTCATCAGGAACTCAGGTCGCAATGCCTGCTGTCAACGTCATGTCGCTCGACGAACTCCGCGAGGAGTTCGAGTTTCTCGGTAGCTGGGAAGAGCAGTGCCGTTTCCTCATCGAGCTGGGTGAAGAACTTCCCGATCTCTCCCCCGACGAGCAGACCGAAGAGAACCGCGTTCAGGGCTGCCAGGCTCGCGTCTGGCTCGTCACGCACGTGCGGCAGGACAACGGCATGCCCCGACTCGAGATCCGCGCCAAAAGCGACGCCCGCATCGTCGATGGCCTCATCGTCGTGCTCCTGGCACTGTTCAACGGCAAGACCCCACAGGAAATCCTCAACACCGATTTCCGCGGGGCCTTCGCCGACCTCGGCCTCGAAACCCAGCTCGTCCCGCAGCGGCGGAACGGACTGTACGCCATGGTCGAACGAGTCCGCAGCCGTGCCCGCGACCTCGCCACCTCGACACCCGCCATCGCCGCGACACCAGCCGCGGCACGTGACCTGCCCACCGACGAAGACGACCGTCCACGACGCCGCATCTTCGATCCGGAAGAAGTCCGCGGCGAATTCCCCGCACTCCAACCCGAACTGCCCGGTGGGCTTCCCGTCACCTACCTCGATTCCGCCTCCTCCGCCCAGAAGCCGGAGGTGGTGATCGACAAGGAACGCGAAGTCTATGAGCAGTATTACGCGAATGCGTATCGCGGCGTGTACCGCTACGGCGACCGGGTCAGCCGCGAACTGGAGCAAAGCCGCGAAAAGATCCGCCGCTTCATCGGAGCCGAGTTCGTCGAAGAGGTCATCTTCACCTCCGGGACGACGATGTCGATCAACCTCGTCGCCAACGCCTGGGGTCGCAAATTCCTCCGCGAGGGAGACGAAATCCTCCTCAGCGAAATGGAACATCATGCCAATCTCGTCCCCTGGCAGTGGATCGCCCAGCAGACAAAAGCCACGCTGAAGTACCTGCCGCTCACCGACGACGGACGCATCGAACTCGACACCTTCGATCAGCTGCTCTCGGACCGCACGCGGATGGTCGCCATCACCGGCATGTCGAACGTGCTGGGGACGGTCCCCCCCTTGCGCGAAATTTCCCGCCGGGCCCGCGAGGCCGGATCCCTCGTGTTGGTCGACGGTGCCCAGAGCGTGCCACACCTCCCCGTCAATGTCGCCACCGAAGACTTCGACTTCTTCGCCTTCAGCGGCCACAAGGCCTACGGACCCTCCGGCGTCGGTGTCCTGTACGGCCGCCGCGAACTGCTGAGGCAGATGGATCCCTTCCTCTGTGGCGGCCACATGATCGCCGAGGTCGGCCTCGACCATTCCAGCTGGGCCCCGCTCCCGGCCAAGTTCGAGGCGGGGACCCCTCCCATCGCACAGGCCATCGCCCTCGGCACCGCGCTCGACTTCCTCTCCGAATTCACACTCTGCCCGATTCACAAGCACGAGCAATCGGTCCTCCGCTACGCGCACGAACGCCTGCAGGAGATCCCCCGCCTGAAGATTCACGGCCCCTCACCAGCCGACAAGGGAGCCATCGTCGCCTTCTCCATCGACGGAGTCGCAGCCGGCGACCTCGCCCAGCTCCTCGACCTGAAGGGAGTCTTCGTCCGCCACGGACACCACTGCACGATGCCCCTTCACCAGCGACTCGGTGTGCCGGCAACGGTCCGGGCCAGCTTCGGCCTGTACAACACCAATGCCGACGTCGATCGCCTGGTCGACGGGCTCCACTTCGCACTCCGGGAACTCCGCGTGTCGTAACCCACGCAACCCGCCCCGACGGTGCCCCCGCCACCGGCACACTCACCATCGGCAGGTGCTGCCGCAACCTCCCCATCCGCCTCGCGTCGCTCTGTGCGCTCCCTTCAGCCGCGCGTAGACTCCCCGCCGACCCGGGCCGGTCTCTTGGCGAGTGGAAAAAGGAGTGCCTGCATGCGCATCATCGCGCTGATGAACCAGAAGGGAGGAGTCGGAAAGACCACCTCCAGTGTCAATATCGCGGCTGGTCTTGCACGCCGGGGACGCAAGGTCTGCCTGATCGACCTCGACCCGCAGGCCCATGCCTCGCTGCACCTGGGCATCGAAGCCTCCGGCAGCACCCGCACAATCTACCAGGTCTTCGCCGGCGCGCGGCGGTTCGAAGACGTCCGCGAACTGACCGCCCCCAACCTCTGGGTGGCCCCGGCTGACCTCGACCTCGCGGCAACAGAGCTCGAACTGGTCGATGCCCCCGGGCGGGAATTCGTCCTCCGCAAGGAACTCGACGCCATTCCCCCCGGAACCTTCGACGACGTGATTATGGACTGCCCCCCCTCACTCGGCGTCCTCACGATCAACGCCCTCTCGGCTGCCACCGACGTCTACATCCCCCTCCAGCCACACTTCTTCGCCCTCCAAGGGCTCTCGAAGCTGTTCGAAACCACCGCTCTGGTCACCCGGAGACTCAACCGCAGGATCAAGGTCAGCGGGATCATCCTCTGCCTCTACGAAACCGGCACTCGTTTGGCAGCCGACGTCACCGACGACCTCGAACGCTTCCTCTCGCAAAGCGATCCCCAGGCCCCCTGGGCCGGCGCCCGGGTCTTCGATTCCCGCATTCGCCGGAACATCAAACTCGCCGAGGCTCCCAGCTTCGGTCAGTCCATCTTCGACTACGCACCAACCTCCGCCGGTGCCCAGGACTATCAGGCCCTCGTCGAGGAGATCCTGGCTGATCACGCCGCCGCACAGGAACGTCACGCAGCCTGAGACGAAGCCCCGGCATGCAGGCTCCCGCGGCCACGTTCATTCCTCCGCGCGGTCTCGCATGCCCGACCGCGCATAACGTGCTGCGAGAACCCGCCACGGCACCGTGAACGCGCGGCCAATCCGCCCCGTCCCGCCTCGCTCGTGCAGGAACACGAATCCGAACAGCACCAGACCCCCGGCCACCGACAGCCACCGCCATCGCCGCGCCGCGGAGCGATCAAGTTCCCGGGCAATCGGCACATACCACGGCTGCACGAATTCCACTCGTGTTCCCCGCTGCGGACCCGCCAGCCGGGAGGCCCTCCCCTCGGCACCGCTGAGCGCGCCGCTGCGGGCAAACTGCTCTGCCTGCTCAGGATGAGACTTGAGCTGAGAAACCAGCCACTCATCCTGCGCAACCTCCTCCTCAATCGCCAGCAGCTCCCCCTGACGCAGTGAGTATTCCCGCTCCAGATCCGCCTGAACGACGATCCGGGAAGCCAGAGCGACCGCCGCAACGATCCCTCCAGCGGCGAACAGACACAGCCAGAACGCCACCGACAGCACCACCGCTGCCGCCGGCCCCACGGCGGAATCCCGTCCAGCTCCCGGGTTGCCCTCCATCAATCCCGTCCAGGTGATTCGTGGCAACGTCGCGATGGCAGGGCCCCGGCACCACGGCCGATCGACGACCGCAGCCCACGGCAACACCCCCGCCGCGTCCCCTTAAAGGTTCTCCAGCGGACCAGTACTGTCGCCAAACTGGTCGGCTTCGATTCCCAGCCGGTGCAGCATCGAGACGTACAGGTTGCACAACGGAGTGTCCTTCTCCGCCCGGATCCGCCGACCGGGGTTGAGCTGCCCCTTCCCGCGGCCCGCCAGAATCAGCGGGAGATTATGGTTGTCGTGCGAATTCCCGTCCCGCAGCGTCGAGCCGAACATCACCATCGAGTTGTCCAACAGAGACGTTCCTGCCTCGTCCAGACTCTTCATTCTCTCGAGCAGATATGCCACCTGCTCGATATGCCACACGCCGATTTTCTCGTACATTGCCAGCGTGGTCGGCTCGTTCCGGTGATGCGACAGCCCGTGGAAGGAACCTTTCACACCGTCGATGAACGAGAAGTTCCGCCCCGTCTGGGCATTGCCGAACATGAACGTCGTCACCCGCGTCGTGTCCGTCCACAGGGCCAGCACCAGAATGTCCAGCATCAGACGGACATGCTCGAGATGACTCTCCGGAATCCCCGGACCAGGCCGCGGAACGTCGTACCGACCTTCGTTGATCCACCGCTTCTGCGGCTTTAGCGCAATCTCGATCCGCCGCTCTACCGCCCGCACAGACTCCAGATATTCGTCCAGCTTCCCGCGGTCACTCGCTCCGACCTTCCGTTTCAGACTGGCAGCATCTTCCATCACGAGATCAAGCACGCTGATGTCGTCACGCGCCAGCGAGTCGGTGACCGCCTTCTGCTTCGTCGTAAAACCCGACACCACAGGCGCTGCCGGTCCCGTCCGGAACAACCGGTCGAACGCCAGCCGCGGAACGATCTCCTTGGGCACCGGCGTGTGCGGATCCCGCCAGGCAATGTGCGAACCGTAGATCCGCGTGAACCCGCCGCCGACATTGTCGACCCCCGTGTACGCCTCATCGACGCCCAGCTCCAGGGACGGCAGCGGAGTCCGGTGCCCGATCTTCTCCGCAATCAGCTGGTCGAGCGAGATATTCCCGGTGTCCAGATCCCGCCCCGCCGTCCGCACCACAAAACCGCCCGACAAGAACGCGGGAACCTTCGGCCAGTGACCATTGCGGCCGGTGGTGTTCTTGTGCCACAGGTTCTCCAGCAGCGAGAACTCTCCGTGCACGTTCTTCAGCGGCTTGAGCATCGGAGTCAGCCCGAACTGCTCCGAGTCACCTTCAGGTGTCCAGTGATCCGGACGCACCCCGTTCGGCAT
>CAZUXX010000049.1:0-1833 GCA_964624215.1 uncultured Planctomycetaceae bacterium | reverse complement strand
GGCATGAACAGACACGCCGTCCGCAGCGGAGGCTCCGGAAGCGACTCGCTGGCCGTACTGATCGCGGGGAACATCGCATCCAGCATCGGAAGCGCCAGGGCCGCACCTGCTCCGCGTAACAACGTCCGTCGGGACAGGCTCCGGTTCTGGAAAGGCATGCCAGTCTCCTGCTCGTAGTGCGTCGTCGCTCGGTCGCCGAGCCCTCAAAACTCAGCGAGTCCGCAGGACGCAGACCGTCCCGCGGACTCACCGATTGTGCGTTGCTTCGCCTCGCGTCGCAACCCGGATCCGATTCCGAACGAATCAGGCCAGGAAGTCCTTCGGATTCTCCGAGGGCAAAGGATGATCGTGCTCGGGAGTATCCGGCGTGTCGGGATCGAACCACGCCTCCTTGAACTCGATCCGCTGGCGAAGATCCATCGCCCGGTTGGCCGTCAGCGCCATAATCGCATCCGCCATGGCCACCACGCCGTTGCAGCGCAGCCCCTTCTCCGAAACCGGGATCTCCTTCCCCCCGGGATAGTAATCGTCTGCAAACTCCCGGATCGCCCAGCAGAAGTGCTCCATCTCTTCCCGATATCCGCGACTCACGCCGGTCGCCCAGTCGTCCGTCGTCGTCGCCGCTTTCGCCGGCCCCGACGAAGTCTCGTAAGCCATCATCACCGCTGAACCGGCATCCGCACCCTGGACCACCCACAGTCGCTGATCCGGACCACCACCCGCACTCCCCGCACCTTCCTCCTTGTACAGCAGAGCTTCCTTCTCCGTCCGCATCACCAGCGTGCCGCGGCTGCCATACACAAGCTCACCGTACGGCTCGAACTTGTTGGTGTTGATCGACGAGTACGTGACAATGCACACATCGTCTTTCTGGTCGTGATAGTGCTTGCCGGGGAACTCGTACGTCACATAGATGTGGTCGGCAATGTCCCGGTCGTCGTTCCACTTGTCCTTCGGACCCACACCGGGCACGCCGTAGAAGTTCTTGCCGCCATACCCCTGCACAGCCAGCGGGTGCACCTTCCCCAGAAAGATGCTCGCGGCATCCATCTGGTGACTGCCCAGTTCGGCCATCAGACCGCCGCCGGTCCTGTTGTACAGCCGCCACCGCACCAGTTCCGACAGCGAGTCGTAACCAAACTCCTTCACCTTGTCGGCGATCGCCTTGTCCGCCTCCGGGATCGCCGGACGCCACTGGTCACTCCCCGGCCAGCTGTTGTTCCGGTGCCACTGGGCACGGATGTACTTGATATCACCCAGGGCACCCGTCCCCACCAGATCCGCCGCATTCTTGTACAGCACGCTGTAGTGCCGCTGGTGACCCACCGACAGCAGCCGGTTCGCCTTCCGCGACTCCCGGATTATCTGCTTGCACTCGCGGATGTTGTGCGCCATCAGCTTTTCGCACAGAACGTGCAAGCCCGCCTGCAGACACTCGATCGCAATCGGAGCGTGCTGGTTGAGCGGCACCGCGATGACAACCGCCTCCAGCCCCAATTCGTCCTTCGCTGCCAGCAGCTCGCGGTGGTCGGCAAACTCGCGAATCCCCGAGGCGACATCAGGCCCCAGCTTGCGGATCAGACCTTTCCGCACATCGTTCCCGTCGCCATGCATCGCCCGGCGCCGGTTCGACGGCCGCAGATCGGCGTAGGCGACCACCTCCATGTACTCCGGGGGATGTTCATTCAGCAGAATGTTCCCCTCGTCCCCCGTCCCGATAAACGCGGTTTTGACCCGCGGACCTTCAAGCTGCTTGTACCCGAAATAAATGGCTCCGGCCCCGGCTCCCGCCGCAGCCACACCCTTCAGAAAATCCCGACGCGTTCCCCACAG
>CAZUXX010000048.1:0-11622 GCA_964624215.1 uncultured Planctomycetaceae bacterium | reverse complement strand
GAGGGGTTCGGTCCCAGCGACCACTCGTCGTTCTATGCGAAACAGATTCCGGTCCTGCATCTGTTCACCGGGACGCACAACGACTACCACCGGCCGACGGACGACTGGGAGAAGATCAACGCCGAGGGGATGTGCCGGATCATCGACTTTCTGGAGGCGATCGTCGACGACACGCTGGTCGCCCCGTCGCGTCCGGTTTATGTCGAGATCGAGCAGCGGGCGACGCTGGCACGGTCCGGGAGCCGTCCGTACTTCGGGAGCATCCCGGATTTTGGCACCGAGACCGAAGGGTATGCGCTGCAGGGAGTTTCTCCGGGAAGCCCGGCGGACAAGGCAGGGCTAATGGCCGGCGATGTGATTGTGCAGTTCGGAGCCGACAATATCGGCAGCCTCGATGACTTCGATCTCGCTTTGAGGAAGTTCTCGCCGGGCGAGGAAGTCCAGGTGACCGTCATGCGAAACGGGAAGTCAGTGAAGCTGACTGTTGTGCTTGCGGCACCGCGTTCCTGAATTTCCGGCATTGCCTCTGACGGAGTTCCCCGATGGCCGGCCTGCGTGACGAAGTGGCATGGCTGATCTTCGATCTCGAAGCAGTTGCCGACGGCGAACTCGTGTCGCGGCTGAAGTATCCGGGGGAGGCGCTCAGCGGGCAGGAAGCGACCAACCGGTTCCGCGCCGAGCTGATGGAGCAGACCGGGCGGGACATCCTTCCGCCGACGTACATGCTGCCAATCTCGGTCGCGGTCGCGAAGGTGGCACGTGACTTCCGGTTGCTCGACCTCTCGGTGCTCGATGAGTCGGAGTTTCGGCCGCATGTGATTGCGCGGCACTTCTGGCTCGGGTGGCGTCATTACGGTCGCCCGACGCTGGTGTCGTTCAATGGTCGGGGATACGACCTGCCTGTGCTGGAGCTGGCTGCCTACCGGTATGGGCTGTCACTCCCCGAGTGGTTCAACACGCAGGCCATTTCGTACGAGCAAAGTCGCAACCGGTACAACACCACGTCACATCTGGATCTGATGGATCTGTTCTCGAACTTCGGGGCGATGCGGCTGAGCGGTGGACTGAATCTTCTGGCGAACCTGATCGGCAAGCCCGGCAAAAGCGGAATGAATGGTTCGATGGTTCAGGATGCGTATGACGCCGGACGCGTGATGGAGATCAATGCGTATTGCCGGTGCGATGTGCTCGATACCTATTTCGTCTTCCTTCGCAGCCGTGTGCTTCTGGGACAGTTGAGCCTCGAGGATGAGCAGACGCTCGTTGCCACCACACGGGACTGGCTTGAGCGAGAAGCCCCTCATCAGCCGGCCTATCGCACCTATCTGGAAAACTGGGGCGACTGGTCGCCACCGGAGTGATCTTCGAGGGTCGTGCGAGCCGAGATTATCCCCACGCCCGACGGCGCAGTCGACGTGCGTCGTTGCGGTGCAGGATGGTTCGCCGGATCCGTTTCGACAGCAGTCGCGGCCGCCGGTCTGCGCGATCACGGAACCGTGAAGTCCCGATTGACGCTTCCCGGCAACGGGGATAGGGTGGCAGTGTCGGCTGTTTCGGGAATCACACCACCGAGTTGCTGACGTCTTTTTTCCCGTGCGGGGAGTTGTTCTCCCCGATCGTCGGGCGAGCTCTGATGTTTCGGCGGATCCCTCCCGGCAGCCGTGATCGACTTCAAGTCCCAGTTCGGTGAGCCTCTCGCCGCGTGCGGTCGGATGGCCGCGTCGCATTCGCGACTGGTGGCTTCTCTGTGGGCCGTGGCGATTCTGCTGCTTGTCTGTGTGACTCCCGACTGGAGCCAGACCACGCGCGAGGGCGAGCTGACGTTTCTGCCCGAGTCGGCTCCCAGTCGTGTCGCCGAAAGACGGTTTCGTGAAGCGTTTCCGCCGATGCCGGTATCGACTCAGCCGTTGATTCGGCGAGACGGAGGTGGTGGAGAAGTCCGTCGCCAGCGGTTGCCTGATCCTCTCAGAGAAAACCTGGTGATCGTTCTGCGGCGCAAGGATCGCGGTCGCGAAGGTCTGCAGCCGGAAGACTTCCAGTTCATTGAAACGAGTCTGACACCGCGGCTTTTGGAAATTGCCAGAGAGATCCCGCGCGAAGGAAGCGCTTCGGCGGAGTCAGGGACGCTCCCGGTCCCGCCGGCGGACCGTGTCATTGTCGACGTATGGACACACACGCATCCGATCGTCGGTCCCTTGTTGGAAAGTACGGACGGACAGTCGGTTCTGGTTGTGCTGGACCTCAATGTCGAGTTTCTCGATCGGGGCAGTCGCCGGGCGATGCAGCGGATCGAGGCGCTGCTGAACGAACACGAACTCAAGGTGGAGAAGCCGGCCGGACTGGACATTGTGTTGAGCGGTTCGGCCGTTATTGCGGACCGGGTTCGTTCGGAAGAGCTGGCAACGTTGTTCCTTGTGCGGGTGTCGGCTCCGCTGGCTGTTCTGGCGCTGCTGATACTTCTGTTGCGGACTCCGGTGATGGCACTTCTGGGGGTTATCACTGTTGTGGCCGGAGTCGAGGTCGCGCTGGGACTGCTCGCATGGGGAGTCGCGGCGGAGCTCGCTTCGTTCTCGCTGAGTATTGGAATCTACACGGCCCTGGTCGGATACCTGATCGGTCCGCTTATTGTGTATTACGTGTTGACGGGATACCGCGGGAGTGTGGGACACGAAGGGAGCTTTGCCGAATCGATGGCCCGCACGCTGCGAGACCTTGCCGGCCCGTTAACGGCAGCCGGGGTCATCGCGCTTGCCGGTACACTCGCATTCGGACTGTCCCGGTTCGGAGTTCTGAAGCAACTGGGGATTGCCTTCCCGACGGTCATTCTGTTCGAGCTGCTGCTGGTCGTCACCTGTCTGCCGGCGTGTGTGACGGCGTTCGGTCGCCTCGCCTTCTGGCCGGATGTGCGGCATGAGCGGATTGCTGTGGGGTCGGCGTGGTTGCCGCGAATCAAGGCGTCTGAGATCTGGCGGTCGCTGCCGATCGTCCAGCGGGTGCGAGCGGGCTGGCGGATGCTGCTGCGGGAGATGCCGGGGGCCGTCCTGACCGTCTCGGTGGTTGCGATTCTCGCGCTGGCGTCGCTGGGGATGGGAGGCCTGTCGACCGTGCATTACGGGATTCTGGACGATCTCCCGATTCATGACCCGGGCGTGATCGGCGTGAAAGCGGTCCAGGAAGCGTTTCCGGGAGGGATGACCGGGCCGACCACGCTGCTCGTCTGGGTGCCCGAAGGAACACTGGCGAATGGTCCACTGGGGCATCGCCGCTTGTCGCAGGAACTTACCGAGGCTCTGTGGGAGCGAGCCGAGGAACTCGACCTTGCCGATGTCCGGAGCCAGTCACAACCGTGGGGGATGTCTCAACAGGCGGAGCAGATTCCGGCGGCCATTCTCGGAGACTCGATCGTCGGGTTGCGGACGTTCCTGCCGCTCAAGGGGCGGGCTGCCCGTTCACGTTTGATCAACAAGGCGGCCTACGAGGCGTATGTCAGCACCAGCGATGAATGGAAGGATCGTCTGATGCGACTCGACCTCGTGTTCCGGTCCGATCCGTACGGAGCGCGCAGCATTGCGAATCTGGACCGGATTGAACGCGCGGTGCAGGATGCGCTTCCCGATCATCTGGACGGGATTGCGAGAGTCAGTCTGCTCGGGCCGACCGCAAGTCTGAGGGATCTTGGAACCGTCGTTAGTGCTGACCGGTGGCAGGTGTCGGTGTTGTCGTGGCTGGTCGCGGGACTGGCGCTGACACTGCTTGCCGATTCTCTGGTGCTGAGCTTTTCGCTGAGCGGCCTTCTCTGGCTCTCGGGCCTGGCAGGGGCGGGCGTGGTGACGCTGGTGCATCCTTCGACGCTGTCGGTCGGACTCGACTGGCGAATGGCACTGGTCCCGCCGCTGGTGATCCTCCTCGGGGGTGTCGTTGCCGCCCGGGTGCGCGGGGGGCTGCGGGAGGCAGAGGGAAGTGGCTTGCGGCCGCCGCAACTCCGCCGGTTTGCGATGCTCCTGCTGATGGCCAGCGTACCGCTGTGGGGCAGTGAGCTCTGGGGAATGCGTCAGCTTGGCTGGGGTCTGATTGGCGGCTGGTCGATTTCTGCGATTCTGATTGCGACTGCGATTCTCCCATCGAGTCTCGCATTTCGGGAACGCCGGACCCGGTTTGAAGTGTCGCCCCCAGGCACGTCCTCTCCCTCGTCGAGGGGCTGGGACCGGGCGGAGCCTCTCGCCGACGCGGGCTCAACGCATCCGGAATTCATCGGAAACTGAGGTGATTCGATTTGGAGCGGGTGATTGCTCGGTTACAATCGGCCCTCGTCATTATTCTCTGTAGCGGTCGCGCGTGCGCGACCTGACCCCGTGCGAGTGAGTCGCTGGACATTGTTATGAGTACGGACAAGGTAGCGGGCGCGCCTCAGGACCAGAGCTCCGGGCCCGCGCCCGAGGCTCCGCAGGACGACCGGGCTGTTGCTGAAGTCACATCCGAATCCTCCGTGGCGGCTCACGATCAGCCAACACAGGAAGCCTCACCGGAGAACGCGGCTCCTGCGGCCCCGGCCCCGGCAGAGACAGCAGCACCAGCGGCGGAGCAATCTCCAGAGCCTCCCGCGGGTGAAGCGGAAGCAACCTCTCCCGCTGAACCTGTCGAGAGAGCTCCCGGCTCTCCGCCATCGGCTGAGACAGCACCGGCTTCCGCCGGGGCATCGGGCGAGGCACCGGCGACGCCGGTTGAAGGGAGCGGTGGAGAGACTGCCGGTGAAGCCGAGGCAACTGCCGCTGCTGAGTCCGCTGAGCAGCCTGCCGCCGAAGAGAAGCCGGCCCGTCCGCGGTTCAAGCTCGAACCGCGGGTTGATCCGGAATCGGTCCGTCCGATCCCGAATCTGACTCCCGGCGTGACTCCCCCTGCGAGTGCTCCGGCGCAGGAACAGCCGACTGCGGCAGCTGCCGCCGCCTCCTCCAGTCCGGCTCCTGCTGCCCCGCCGGAAGCGCAGTCGGGCGCTGAAGCGGAGACTCCCGCGGCGGAGTCATCGCCAGAACCGCCGCCGGTGCGGCGCGAGGCGGTCGAGATCCCCGCAGCCGAAGAGCTGGACGCGGATCTTGAAAGTCAGATTGCTGCTGCGATGGCCCCGGACCAGGTCCAGGCTCCACAGACGGTCACCGAGAGCGAGGAGGGAGAGACTCCGGTGACCGTGAGCGACGAGACGCTCACGAGCGGGACCAAGCTGAAGGGGCGTGTTCAGCAGGTCGATGCGGAGAACGTGTTCGTCGACCTGAACCTGCGGATGACCGGGGTTGTTCCGCTGCGTCAGTTCGAAGCGAAGCAAGTTCCCGAAGCAGGGCAGGAACTCTCGGTGGTCGTCGAGACGGTGGACGAAACCGAGGGCGTTATCGTCTGCAACATCCCCCGCGGCCGGTCGAAGATTTCCGGCGACTGGAACAGTGTCTCGCCGGGACAGGTCGTTGACTGCCAGGTCACCAAAACGAACAAGGGTGGGCTGGAGGTCACGGTCGGGAACCTGCGGGGGTTCATCCCTGCCAGCCAGGTCGACCTGGGCTTTGTCAGCAATCTTGAACAGTTCGTGGGGCAGAAGTTTGCCGCACGAGTGACGGAAGTGAAACCGGCGCGTCGTCGTCTGGTGCTCAGCCGAAGGTCTCTGCTGGCGGAAGAGCGTGCAGCGCTCGAGGCCCAGGCGATGGACGAGCTCAAGCCGGGGCTGACGCTGACGGGTACGGTCAAGACGATCAAGGACTACGGGGCGTTCATCGATCTTGGAGGGGTGGACGGGTTCCTGCACATCGGTCAGATCAGCTGGCGACGGATCAAGCATCCCAGCGAAGAGCTGACCGAAGGGCAGTCCGTCAACGTGAAGGTGCTGAACGTCGACAAGGAGAAAAAGCGGATCAGTCTGGGCCTGCGCCAGCTTGAACAGAATCCGTGGACTCTGGCCGAGAGCAAGTACGCGAAGGGGAGCGAGATCACCGGCAAGGTGACCCGTACGGAAGGCTTCGGGGCGTTTGTCGAACTGGAGCCGGGTGTTGAAGGCCTGATTCACATCAGCGAGCTCGACCACAAGCGAGTCGGTCGGGTTGAAGATGTGGTGAAGGTTGGCGAAAGCGTCAACGCGAAGGTGCTTGAAGTCGATCCGAAGAAGAAGCGGGTCAGCCTGTCGTTGAAAGCCCTGAAGAACAAGCCGACTCCCCCCCGGGATGAGGATCTCGCCCCCGGAAAGGGAGAGACTTACCAGCGGCAGCGGAAGGGCGACCTCCGCGGCGGAATCGGTGGTGACACACCGGGCGGACTGTTTGGCGACCCGCGGAAGTTCTCCTGAGTCCGGGTCCCGCGAACCTCCACGAAATCCCTGCCGGAGGCGAATGCCATTCGGCAGGGATCCTTTCTTGCTATGCCCCTTTCCTCAGACGAGCTCGATCAACGTCTCGACTTCGCCCTGCGGGCTTCGTCGCTGGGAGCAGAGGTAATCCTCCAGCATTACCAGTCGCAGGGTCTTGACGTCGAACGCAAACATGATGACTCTCCCGTCACGATCGCCGATCGCGAGGCAGAACGACTGCTGCGTGACGAGATCACCCGCCACTTTCCGGACGACGCGATCGTCGGAGAGGAGTTCGGTGAATCCGAAGGAACCAGCGGCAGTCGCTGGATTCTCGACCCGATCGACGGGACGAAGGCCTTCATTGCCGGAGTGCCGCTGTTCGGCGTGATGATCGGTCTGGAACACGAGGGGGAATGCGTTCTGGGGACGGTGCGGTTTCCTGTGCTGGGTGAAGCTGTTGCCGCACGACGCGGGGGCGGAACCTGGTATCACCGGTCAGGGCACCCGCCGCGGCAGACATTTGCCCGCGATACCTCCGAACTCGCAAGTGCCGATCTGTGCATCACCGACATCGAATGCTGGCGGGAAGTGAGCTGTCTGGATGGTTTGCTCGCGCTGTCGGCGCAGTGCCGGATCACCCGTGGTTGGGGTGACTGTTACGGGCATTGCCTGATCGCGACCGGCCGTGCAGACATCATGGTGGATCCAATGCTGAATTCGTGGGACGCCGCTGCGCTGATCCCGATTGTGACCGAGTCGGGAGCCGAGTTCGTGGACTTTCGCGGCCGGTCGACGATCCATGGCGGGAACGGAATTTCGGTGGTCCCCCGTCTGAAGACTGCGGTGCTCGAGATTCTCCAGGCCGGGGAAGGGGACGCCCGGTGAGCGGCTCCGACGGTGCCGGCGACTCTGCGGAACGCCTGATCCGCGAACTGCAAAGCGGAGATCTCGTCTCACTGACGCTCAGTTCGCCGGCGGATGCCACCCAGGCGACTCCGCTGCGTGTGCGACCGATTGAACTGCAGAGCGGTCTTCACTGGCAGTGGACTTTTCCCCAGGGGCGGCAACACCGCCACGAGAATCTGACTCCGGAGCAGTCCCTTGAGCGACTGGGGGACTTGTTTCCGCACCGGTACCGCCACGTTCATGCACGGCTGACCGCGTCGGAAGTTGATGCGCGGGTCAGCAAGCGGGGCAAGCTCTTCCTTTCCCGACGATCGGCTCCGCGGGTCGCCGTTTCTGCAGCACATAACCGGCGTCGCGAGTACGTGATCCCCGGTGACGAGCCCTGCCCGTTTCTGGAAGCGATCGGGGTCATGACCCGCGAGGGGCGCGTCCGTGCGTCGCAGCAGCACAAGTTCCGGCAGATCAACCGGTACCTGGAGCTGGTGCGTGACGTGCTTCCGCACCTCCCCGGGACGGGGACGCTTTCGATCGTCGACTTCGGATGCGGCAAAAGCGGACTGACGTTCGCGCTGCATCACCTGCTGACGAAGGTGCACCATCGTTCCGTCGACATGATTGGTCTTGATCGCAACCCGGATGTCATTGCGACCTGCTGCCGCGTCGCTTCGGAACTGGGTCTGGAGGGGCTGCGGTTTGAAACCGGTGATATCGCGGACCACCAGGCCGCGCAGGTGCATCTTGCGGTCTCGCTGCACGCATGTGATACCGCGACGGACGATGCACTGGCCCAGGCAGTGAACTGGTCGGCCGATGTGATTCTTGCGGTTCCCTGCTGCCAGCACGAGTTGTCGCGACAGATCGAGTCTGCGGCTCTGGCTCCGCTTCTGAAGCATGGCATCCTTCGGGAGCGCCTGGCTTCTGACGCGACGGATGCGTTGCGGGCGGCTGCTCTGGAGATCGCCGGCTACCGCACACAAATCGTCGAGTTCATTGAACTGGAACACACACCCAAGAACCTGCTGATTCGCGCGATCAAGGGAAGTCCACCGGTGAGCCGGTCCCAGCGGAAGCGTCTGCTGGAGTCGTATAGTGAACTCAAGCGCACGCTGGGGGTCTCGCAGTTCACGCTGGAAACAAGACTGCAGGCGTCCGGCCGGCTGGACGAGGAGTGATCACGACCGGTCGTTGCTGCAACGGACTGCGGCGCGTTCTGCCGGGTGAGTGGCATCGGGAGCTCAGGGCTTCTCGTCGCTCACTTCCATGCCGAGCTGTCGCATCTTCCGGTAGAGATTGGACCGGTGCAGGCCGAGCAGACGGGCCGCTTCACTCATGTTCCCCTGGACGCGTTTGATGGCGGTGCGGATGTAGTCCTGCTGGAAGCGGATGGTTGCTTCGGAGAGACCGACCCCTTCCCCCAGTTCGTCGTAGTCCTCGCGCTGCGGAGCGAGAATGAAGGCGAGATCGTCTGCTTCGACCGTGGGTCCGGAGCTGAGGAAGGCGACGCGCTCCATCAGGTTGCGGAGTTCGCGGACATTGCCGGGCCAGGCATGAGCCTGCAGTCGACGCCGCGCTTCCGGTGAGATCTCCATCGGCTTTCGCCCGGCCTGACGGCAGAACTCGTCGAGAAAGTGCTTCGCCAGGGGGAGCACATCCTCCGACCGGTCCCTCAGTGGAGGGAGTTCCACGGTCACGACACTGAGGCGGTAGTACAGATCCTGACGGAACCGCCGATCGCGAACGGCTTCGGCGAGGTTGGTATTCGTGGCCGCGATGACTCGCACGTTGATCGGAATCGCCTGTGAGCCACCGACGCGGGTGATGACTTTCTGTTCGAGGACGCGGAGCAGTTTCGCCTGTCCTCCGGGGCTCATATCGCCCACTTCGTCGAGGAAGAGCGTTCCTCCGTCGGCGAGTTCGAACTTGCCCTGGTGCATCGTATGGGCGTCGGTAAAGGCCCCTTTCTCGTGCCCGAAGAGTTCGCTTTCGAGCAGGGTTTCTGTCAGGGCGGCACAGTTGACGGCCACAAAGGGGTTGGAAGCGCGCGGTCCGCGGTAGTGGAGTGCCTGAGCCGCAACTTCCTTGCCTGTCCCGCTCTCCCCGAGGATGAGGACGGGCAAGTCGGTGGCCGCGAGACGCTCAATCGTCCCCCGCAGTGCAATGATTGCCGGGCTCTCTCCGATGATGGTCGTGCTGCCGGCGACTCGCTCGGTCAGTTGCTGGTTACTTCGGAGCAACTGCTCCCGTTCACGTGCGTTCTCCACCGCGATTGAGGCGGGAATGCAGAGCTCTTCGAGCGCCGACTGATCTTCGTCGGTAAACGGGCCGCCGTGCTTGTTGATGAGTTCGAAGGCACCGACGACCCGCCCGCTGGAGTCCTTCATGGGGACACACAGAAGCGAGCGGGTCTGGTATCCGCTCGAGCGATCGACAGAGCGATCGAAGCGATTGTCGGAGTAGGCGTCGTCAACTCGAGTTGGTCGACCACTCTGAATGACGTCGCCGACGATGCCCTTGTTGTCGGGGAGCCACAACCGACCTCCCGGAACTCCGAGCGCCGGGCAGGCAATGAGCTGCCGCTGTTCGCGGTCCCAGACAAAGATGCTGGCCCGATCGCAATCGAGGAGTGTTGTCGCCTCATCCGCCATGAGTTCCAGAAGACGCAGCGTCTCGCGTTCTTCCGAGAAGCGTCGGGCAATTTCGAGGGTGCCTCTCAATCGCGACACCCGTCGCTGGAGTGATTCCCGTTGTTCGGCGATGCGCGTCATCAAACCGAACGAACGACCGATGACAAGCGCTGGGGGAAGGTCGTCTGCGGTCAGATTCTCAGCGGCAATCGCCAGGACGTGCCGCCCCTGGGGGCCGGAGGGGACGACGAGGATGTCGAGTCCGTCGGCGGAGGTGAGGCCGGCCGCTTCGCGATCGAGGGCTTCGGCGAAGGTGTCCAGCGGCCAAATCACCTTGCGGGCATCTTCGGGTTCGACGGCTTCGCTACGCCACTCGGCTTCCCGGGCCCACAGTTCTCCGCGAACGGCGGAGAAGTGCAGGGCGATCTCTTCGAGGGTGTGATGCAGGAACTCTCCGTAGGTTGGCGCATCACAAGCCTGCCGGGCCATTCGTTCAATCAGCCGGGCCAGCCGGTTCACGCGAGGAGTCTTCCACCAGGGAAACTCCTCTCGGTTCATCCAGCGTGTCATACCGGTTCCGGTGCAAGTGTGTCCGATGTCGGCGGCTTTCCCCGGCGGGAGTCAGTTTGACGACTCTCACCGCCGCGAGACTATCGCGGTGCCCTGCGGGCGGCAACCGATCAACTGCGGCCTCGGAGCGGGTTGGCGGTCCTGGCAAGAGTCGTGGATGTGAGCCGCTGCGGGTTCCCGCTCCTGTTCCGACATTCTCTTCTCCGGGAACCGAGGACGACGCCTCCCCGTCGCCGCAGACCGGATGAACTACCCGGTTTACCCTGTCTTCCTCGACCGCGGTCATTGGCCTCCGCTAGTCTGATCTGTGTTTTGTCTTCCACGTCTTTGTTGTCTGATTCAACCCCTGGATTCGTCGATGAAGCTGCTGCCAACTTTTTCGGTGTTCCTCGTGCTCACATTCCTGGGGTCACTGAATCCGGTGCTGGCATGGCCGAGACCGGTCACCCTGGGGACCATTGAATCTGCTGACGAGACGACCCGCGTGGAGAGTGGAGAGGTTCGCAGCACGATCGTGATCGATGGTGTCGCGGTTCCGTATCGAGGCAAGGTGGCCTCGATGTCGGTCAATCGCAACGAGCAGGACAAGCACGCGAAGATCTACTACACCGAGTATGTCCGGACGGATGTCTCTGACGTGTCGTCGCGGCCGGTGACATTCTGCTTCAACGGAGGTCCGGGATCGGCTTCGCTGTGGCTGCATCTGGGGGGGCTGTCGCCGCGACGAATCGAGCTGATTCCCAATGAGCTGAATCCGCAGCGGTGGAAGCTTGTGCCGAATCGGGACTCGATCATTGGTGTGACGGATCTGGTGTTCATCGACCCTGTGAACACGGGTTTCAGTCGTGCCGACAAACCGGAAGACAAGGGGGAGTTCATCGGCTTCGATCACGACATTGAATCGATTGCCGAGTTCATCCGTCGCTGGACCGCGGAGAACGGTCGCTGGAGTTCTCCGCAGTTCATTCTGGGTGAGAGTTACGGGGGGATTCGCGGAGCCAGACTGTCCGGGCACCTGATGGACAAACATGCCTATCAGGTGGAGGGGCTCATTCTCGTCTCACCGGTGGTCGACTTTCAGACGATCCGTTTCGAAGAGTCGAATGACCTGCCGTACATTCTGTTTCTGCCGTCCTACACGGCCGTCGCCTGGCACCATCACCGCATTGACCGCAAGCGTTTTCCGGAACTGGGGGA
>CAZUXX010000047.1:6467-11658 GCA_964624215.1 uncultured Planctomycetaceae bacterium | reverse complement strand
AATCATTCATGCGGGGCTGATGGCGATTGGCGCGGAGCCGGGGACGCCGGTGCGGTATGAGCCGACGTTCCAGCCGCCGACGGGGCAGAAGATCCGGGTTGTGCTGAACTGGACGGATGCAGAGGGGAAACCGCGTCGTGAGGAGGCGCAGCGATGGGTCCGGCGGGCGACACAGCGGTATTACGGTTATCGAATGAAGGAACTGCCGGCCGGCTTCACGCTGCCCAAAGAGGGGGAGCTGCGGTTCGACGAGATCAACGGGGAGCTGTTGTGGTTTGGCCGCATGTCGGAGGAGCAGCGGGACGCGCTGCTCAAGCTGAGTGATGACGACTCCTACCAGAAGGCGATTCGGCTGTTCTTCGATGAGAGCCAGCCCCGTCAACTGGAGGCGGACTGGGTGTTTGCCGGCAGCGGATTCTATGAACTGCAGGACGGTTCCCGCCGCTACATGGCGGAGGATGGGAATCTGATCTGCGTGGCGAACTTCGGTGACGCGATGCTCGATCTGTCGATTGAGAGTAGTCCGAGCAACGAAGGACTGCTGTTCGAACCGTACACAGAACGGATCCCGGAACTGGGGACCGAAGTGATGGTTGAACTGATCCCGGTCCCGAAGGCCGAATCGGAACGTCGCCTGCCGGAGAACGGTGATCCCGGCGCCGGGGAGCAGCCTGAGAAGTCCGATCGACCGAGCCCGCCTGCGGCTGATGACGCTTCGGATTCGGCCGCACGATAGCCGCCTCGCCGCACAGTCGGGAGCGGCAACGTTCCGGTGGAGCCGGGAGTGTTTCCGTCCTGGTGCCGCGACGGCGCGCGGTGGCGGGGAATTCAGGTGATCGGGTCTGTTTGCAGGCCCGGTGCTGACGGTCGCTGTGCCGGGAGCCCGGCCTGACCAAGGCGAGGTGCAATGGAAGCCTCCGGCCATTTCGACCCGTTCGCAGATCTTCGCGCGCTGGTGGAAGACCTGCACGCCCTGTTTGTGGACGATCGCCCCGGGAGCGACCGTCGTGCCGAGGCTGCGGTACTGTTCGAACGGCTGGGGGAGTGGATCGAGACGGCCGAGCAGCGGAAGCGACAATCGGATTCCGTGATCGACGCGGCGCTCGATGCCGTCATTGCGATTGACCCGCGGGGGCGGATCGTCGAGTGGAATCGCGAAGCCGAACGGATCTTTCACTGGACGCGCGAGGAAGTTCTGGGACGGAGGCTGAGTGAGACGATCATCCCGGCACGGTATCGGGCGGCTCACGAGAAAGGGCTGGAACGGTTCCTGCGGATTGGTTCGGGACCGATGCTCAACCGCAGGAACGAACTGATCGCGTTGCGGCGGGACCGGACGGAGTTTCCGGTTGAACTGACGATCCTCGAGCCGATTCGCGTGGGGAACCAGGCGGTCATCCATGCGTTCCTGCGGGACATCAGCGAGCGTCGTCGGGCCGAGCAGACGATTCGGGGTTCAGAGGCGCTGTATCACTCTCTGGTGGACAGTCTGCCGATCCATGTCATTCGCAAGAATCTGGAAGGCCGGCTGACGTTTGCCAACCGGACTTATTGCGAGCTGCTGGGTCGTCCGCTGGAGGAGTTGCTGGGGAAGACGGACTTCGACCTGTTCCCTGTCGAGCTGGCGCGGAAGTACGTGCGTGACGATGAGCACGTCGTCGCGACGAAAGAGGTGTTTCACGATATCGAGCAGAACGTTTCGGGAAACCGGACCCGCTACTTCGAGGTGTACAAGGTCCCGGTCATTGGCGATGACGGACAGGTTCTGGAAACGCAGGCCATTTTCTGGGACGTGACCGAACGGGTGGAAACACGGGAGGCACTGGCGCGCGAACGTGACCTGCTGCGCACGCTGATGGACCATCTCCCGGATCTGGTCTACGTGAAGGACCGCGACAGTCGTTACGTCACCAGCAACGTGACTCAGATGGAGTATCTCGGGCTGAATGATCTGTCACAGATCGTCGGGCGTTCGGCGCATGACTTTTTCTCGCGGGAGCGGGCCGACCGCTATCTCGCGGAGGATCGTGAAGCGCTGGAGACGGGCCGGCCCATTCTGGATCGCGAGGAGCACGTCGTTGATCCGGAGGCGGGGCGGGAAGCGTGGTTCTCGACGTCGAAAGTTCCACTGGTCGACCGCGAAGGGAAAGCGACGGGGATTGTCGGGATCGACCGGGTCATTACCAAGCGGAAGCTGGTCGAGCAGGAGCTGCTGCGGAGCAATCGCGAACTGGACGAGTTCGTGTCGGTCGTTTCACACGATGTGCAGGCTCCGCTACGGGTGGTTGCCACCTACTGCAAGCTGTTGAAGGACCGGGCGGAGAGTGCACTCGACCCGGAGTCGCGGGAGTACCTGGACGAGGCGCTGTCGGGCGTCGCGCGGATGCAGCGGTTGATCGACAGCCTGCGCAGCTATGCCCGGGCGACGGAACACAAGAAGCCCCATGAGGAGACGAGCCTCGATGTTGCGCTGGATCAGGCGCTGGCAAATCTCGACCTGGAGATCCGTGAATCGAAGGCGGAGATCACACGCGATCCGTTGCCGACTCTCCCGGGCGATCCCGTGCAGCTGATGCAACTGTTTCAGAACCTGGTCAGCAATGCGATCAAGTATTGCCGTGGCCGCACTCCGCGAATTCACATCGGCGCGAAGCGTGAAGGCGCCCATCATCACGTCCGGGTTTCTGATAACGGGATCGGTATCCCTGCCAGTCAGCTGCGTGAGATCTTCCGCATCTTTCAGCGGGTGCACGGCGACGAGTCGGAGTTCGGAGGGAGCGGCGTCGGACTGGCCGTCTGCAAGCGGATCGTCGAGCGGCATGGCGGGCAGCTGTGGTGCGAGTCGGTTGAAGGTCAGGGAAGCACGTTCCACTTCACGTTGGCGGCCGGAGCCGAGGCGGCGTAGGACCGGTGTGGGACACGGATCTGCGAACGGTCGTTCTCCCGGTCGACGTGGCTGATGGACGGTCGGGAGAGTCCGGTTGGACCGGTTTTGACGATCGATTGCGTTTTGTTGCTGTCGCGATTTCTCGAGACGCTCTGGCACAGGCGGCATGTCCCCGAGGGGGCGGGTAAAAAGGGAGCGCTGCCACCGGAAAACCGTGCCGCATGGTCCCCGCTCCGCGCTACAGTTGATGGGGCTGCCTGCTGACTGTGTCGACGGAGTTAAGCCGAGGCGGCTGCGCTTGTGAGAGGATGAATTCGCGACGTGTCATCGAATCATGAACGAGTGACGACGGCTCTGGACCTTCTGACCGAAGGACTCAGTCCGTACGTCGAGCGGAGGCTGCAAGAGGTGCACGGGGCGCAGTGGACCCGCGCGGTACAGTCGAGCTTCCGCGACGACCGCACCCGGCTGCGCGACGATGGCGGGTTTCACTGGGATGCGCATGCGCTGTTGACGGTGATGTGGGACCAGTGGAACGCGGTGTTCCGCACAGAGCTGACGCACACCGACCGCAGTCTGGTCAGCGAGTTGCGGGAGTTTCGCAATCGCTGGGCGCATCAGCATGACTTCGACTTCGACGACGCCTTCCGCATTCTGGACAGTGTGCGGCGGCTGATGCTGGCGACACAGTCCCCCCTGCTCGAGCGTGTTGAGCGAGAGAAGGACGACCTGCTGGAAAGTCATGTCGCCGAGAAGGTGAATACGCAGCTTCACCAGGCGGCGTTCAACCGCAACAAGCTGTGGGTCGTCGGCATTTACCTGTTGTGTTGTCTGGTGCTGATCGGCTTTCTGGCTGCGTACGGCAACTGGGGCACCCCGACGGTGGTGACCGTTCTGGCGTTGTCGTTCGTGTACCTGTGCTACCAGCAGTACAAGATGGAACCTCCGCTGCTGTACGGTCCGCGGGAGTGCAGTCGCTGCCACCGGATCGTGTACCGCAAGAACTGTCCGTACTGCACGTGAGTGTGGAGTGAGGACGAGTGCGGATGGTGGTCGCCCCTGGCCTGAGGGAGGGGAACGGTTCAGTTCACGGAGAGTGATCGGCCGTTGTCATCGGCGTGCAGTGAGAGCAGAAGTTGTGCGGCGCGATGACTCCAGGTGTCGGGGTCAGGGAACTGCGCGGCGCCCTCTCCCCAGCAAGTTCTCAACATGTCGGTGTCGATGATTCCGGGATTCAGCGCGACTGTGGCGACTCCGTGCGGCAGTTCCTGCGCGAGCGCCTGCGTGAGTCCTTCGATGGCCCACTTGGTTGCGCAGTAGGGGGCAACCTCGGGTGATGTCGAACGTCCCCACCCCGAACTGAAGTTGACGATCACTCCCGAGCGGGCTGCGCACAGTGCCGGGACGAAGGCCTTGATGACATGAAACGTGCCCGCGATGTTGATGTCGAGCAATGACTGGAACTCGTCCACCGGGACGTCCCACAGTGGTGCGGGCCGGTTCATGGTGGCGGCGTTGTTGAGGATCAGTTGCGGTGGGCCGTGCGTGGTGAGTACGTCGTCGGCCCACTGCTTTACTGCGGAAAAATCGCGAACATCGACGGTGTCGACGCGATGCGGTGTGCCGAGTTCGCGGCGGAGCTGATCAATGAGTCCGGAGTTTCGTCCGCATCCGGCGATGGTCCAACCGGCTTCATGAAAGCGGTGTGCGAGGGCCCGTCCGAGTCCGCGAGTGATCCCCGTGATGACGACGCGAGCGGATGAGTTCATGAGGTGTGTTGCCTGAAGAGGATGAGGGTGATTTTCCGATGGAGTATCGGTTGGAACGGGGGCGGATGAGGAGGTAGTTGGAGGTGTTGAGGAGGTGACAGAAAATCGCGCGCCAAGTGGGCAGGGAAATGGGATCAAACTCGTCAGAAATGGGTTGCATCGAATGTTGCTTTTCGTACTATTTCGCCCAACTGGTGTAAGTGCTTGCGGGGCAATGGAAGTCAACGGTCACTGATCCGACTTACGTCAATCGTGATCGACCTAAGTTGACTGCGGCAGGCACAGCACCCGGTCCGCCACGGTTGGCGGACCGGAAGGGATTCGGAACTGTGAATGTCACTTGCCGATTTGCCCGGTAGCACGGCACGACATTCACGCATGGGGCTCTTGGAAGGAGGAGTACCGTGGCGAAGAAGAAAGCTGCAACGACGAAGAAGGCCGCCGCCCCGAAGAAGGCCGCCGCACCAAAGAAGGCTGCGGCCCCGAAAAAGGCCGCTGCCCCGAAGAAGGCCGCCGCACCGAAGAAGGCCGCCGC
>CAZUXX010000047.1:0-6367 GCA_964624215.1 uncultured Planctomycetaceae bacterium | reverse complement strand
CCGAAGAAGGCCGCCGCACCGAAGAAGGCCGCCGCTCCCAAGAAGGCAGCAACCAAGAAGAAGGCTGCCACCAAGAAGAAGTAGATCGTTGCAAGATGAGACCAGCCGGGGTGATCCCAGGTCACTCCGGTTTTTTCGTGCGCGCTTCCGTCGTGACTCGTTGTGTGAGGGGGCGAGTCCCCGGCCCGTTGTTGCTCTCGCAGGCCCCTTGAGTCACGCGTTGCCTGAGGGGTGAACTGTCACCGCTCGAACCTGGCTTCCCCGCCCCTGACAGTCACGTCGACCACGTTGTCGGCGAACACTTTCTTCCCCAGCACCCAGGTGGCCACGGGCCAGCCGGTCAGAGTCTCTCCGTGCCAGGGGCTCCAGTGCGCCTTGGTCAGTTGATCTTCATCGCGGACGGTCTGTGTGCGGTTCAGATCGACGAGGACGAGGTCGGCATCGCAGCCTTCCTGGAGCCGGCCTTTGTGAGGCATGTTCCAGATGCGGGCGGGTGCGGCGCACATCCATTCGACCACCTCTTCGAGAGAGCAGCGTCCGTTGTTGACGGCGTTGAGCATGAGGGCGAGTGAGTTTTCGACGGCTGGCAATCCGGAAGGAGACTTCGGATAGGGCTGGGCTTTCTCTTCGAGTGTGTGGGGGGCGTGGTCGGTGGCGATGACCTGGATGCGGCCATCGCGAAGCGCGTCCCACAGGGCCGCGTTGTCGGCCGCCGTCTTGATCGACGGGTTCATCTGCACGCGGGTTCCGAGCCGGTCGTAGTCGTCAACGTTGAAGAACAGATGGTGCGGGCAGACTTCGGCAGAGACGTACTCGCCACGGTCCCTGAGCAGTTCGCATTCGTCGGCGGTGGAGACATGCAGGACATGGAAGCGGTGCCGATGTCGCTTCGCAAGATCGATGGCACGGGCGGTGGCGATGCGCGCGGCGGCATGGTCACGGATCCGGGAATGGTCGGTGACGTCGCGTCCTCCCTGGTATCGCTCGCTATTGGCGCGGACGGTCGTTTCATCTTCACAGTGGGCGCAGATGGGGAGAGTTGTCTCGGCGAAGATGCGTTCGAGTGCGTCCTGCTGGTCGACGAGCAGGTCGCCGGTGCTGGACCCGATGAAGATCTTGATGCCCGGTGTGCGCGTGGCAGCCTGCAGTTCGGAGAGGTTGTCGCTGGTGGCACCGATGTAGAAGCCGTAGTTGACGACACACTTCGTAGCGGCGAGTGCGAGCTTGTCGTGGAGTGCGGCGACGGTGGTGGTTGCCGGTTTGGTGTTGGGCATCTCGAGGAAGGTGGTGACGCCTCCCTTGGCGCAGGCGACGCTGCCGGTGTGAAGGTCTTCCTTGTGAGTCAGCCCGGGTTCGCGGAAGTGGACCTGATCGTCAATGACTCCGGGCAGGAGGTGCAGGCCGGCGGCGTCGACGACTTCATCGGCATCTGCGGTCGGGGGAGGATCGATGGCGAGAATGCGCTGGTCCCCGAGGAGGACATTGGCCTTGCGGGTTGCGTCGGGGAAAACACAGACGGCATTACGAATGAGAGTGCGCACGGTCGGGCGATCGGGTCGAAGGGGAGGGACTTGTCCGGGGCATTCTACGCGGTCTGCGGATCGACCTCATCCCGTTGCGCGGTGCCTGTGTCAACGGGTGCGTCCAGGTGGTGAAATCGGGGCGGGGGCGGATTGATCCTGCCAGGGTCGCAATCGTCGCAGCGGGCCAGTACTGTATCGGAGTTGACTGATCGGTCTCGTTCGGAGCCAATCGGTCAGACCGCGGCACGGTTCGAAGTCGAACTTTGCGTGCGGGTCATTTCTGAGTGTTCAGTTTGTCACATTCCAGTCCGGTTCGGACTCAATTCCATCGATCAGGAGGCGCTCAAACCGCGCGGGCCTGCAGAACATTCCTGCGCGTGGATTGCATGTCGGAGTCGCGGAAGCTGTTGGCTTCATTCGTTTCTTTCCATCGCCCGCCGCCGCAGGGTGGCGGGGTCAATTACCAGGTGTGAGATGATGCGCGCAAGACGGACGGGATTCACGCTGATCGAGTTACTGGTGGTGATTGCGATTATTGCCATCCTGGTTGCGCTGTTGTTGCCTGCCGTCCAGCAGGTGCGTGAGGCGGCGCGGAAGACGCAATGTGCCGACCACCTGCACAACCTGGCGGTCGCGATCCACAATTATGAGTCGACCCACTGGACGTTCCCGTTCGCGTGGATGATCAGTCCTGAACTGAACGTCTCTCCGTACGGCATTCAGCTGTTGCCGTTCATTGAACAGAAGCCGTTGTGGGACAAGTGGGATTCTTCGGTGCCTGCGTTCAATGAGGCGGGAGCGCTGTTTCCGCCGGCCTCGGTTCAGGGGAACCTGGAAGTGATTCGTACACCGCTGGAGCTGTTCACGTGTCCGTCGAGTCCGGTCGAGGAGGCGGGCGATTACGGGTTGCCGGCCGGTGCGGGTGGGTCGGGCGTTCCGCCGATTGACATCAGCTGGACGGCGGCGCGCTCGGACTACTGTGCGACGACCGGGGTGCTGGGGGACTTTGCTGACATCGCCTACAGTGGCAATCCGGGGAGTAATCGGGGTGGCGTGCTGGTGAATGTGGGGCCGGGTGCACTGGGAGGCAAGGCCATTACCCGGATGGCGAGCATTACGGACGGAACCTCGAACACGGCGCTTCTGGGTGAGCGGGTGGGAGGCCCGGTGATCTACCGGAAGGGGCAGGTTGACCAGACGCTGACCTCCGCATAGGGAGGAGGTCAGGGAGGAGCCTGGGGAGACTTCCTCAACGGAGAGCACTGGATCGGGGGGTCCCTGTATGACGGCACGCCTGGTGGCGGACCGTGCGGCATCAATTGCACCAACGCCCGAGGCAGCGGCTTTATGAGCTTCCACCCCGGGGGCTGTCATTTCGTGATGGCCGACGGCGTGGTGAAGTTCGTCAGTGAGAACGTCGCGGCACAGATCCTCGCCGGGATCATCACGTGCGCGAAAGGGGAAGTCATCGGCGGGTTCTGATGATGCCTGGTGGCACCGGTCAGCGGGTCGGATGCAGGAGTTCCCGGGCCCGCTGATCGTACGGATGATGAGATTCTTTTGGCCGGGCAGTCTGCCCGGTGGTTCTGACAGGGGCTGGGCATCGCGCTGACGGCCCGGTGATCTGCGTTCCTTCTTCTGATTCGGTGCCGGCCACGGTCGGTGGTCTGTTGTTGTCTTTCGATTTTGTGAGACCAAAGCATGAGAATCGGTGCGATGCCGGGGAGCCGGAGTCTGTCGTTTACCGCGTTGATGCTCGTTACCGTGACGGGCTGCGGTGGCCGGGAGGAACCCTACCGCAAGGAGACCTATCCGGTGGTCGGGACGGTGACTGTTGATGGCGAGGTTCCCAAGCCGCCGGTCAAGGTTCACTGTGTGAACGTGCAGGGGATGGACAAGGAGCATCCCACGATTTCGTCGGCACTGACCGGAGATGACGGGCGATTTGAGATTGCCACATACGAGCAGGGAGACGGGGTTCCCGAGGGGGACTACGTTCTGACGTTCGAATGGGGTGATATGAACATGATCTCCATGCGGTATGGCGGTCCCGACAAGCTCAAAGGGCGGTACAGCAATCCGGAGACCTCCGAGCACAGGTTCAGCGTGAAGGCGGGCGAGCACGCCGGGCCGATCGACCTGGGAACGATTGCCTTGACGACGGAATGACATTGGCGAGGGTGTGGATCCTGTTGATTTGAATCTCTGGAACTGGAGTTGTTCATGCGGTTGCTGTTGAGCTGCGTTGTCGTGGTTGCCGCACTTGTCGGCCGGGGGCCGGTTGGCGCGGAGGAGAACGAGACGATTCCCGATGCGCTGGCACGGTACGTCGCACGACCGGAACCGGCGTTCGCGTACGAGCGCGTGGAGTCGCAGTCGAGCGATACGGGATCGGCGACGGAATACCGGCTGGTGTCGCAGACGTGGCAAGGGATCGTCTGGGAACATGTTTTGATGGTTTACGAGCCTCCGCACGTGGATCATCCGAAGCAGATGCTGCTGTTCGTAACCGGCGGGCGGAATGGACGCCGGCCGGGGCCGGATGAGAGGCTGATTGGACTCACGCTGGCACACCGCTGCCGGGCGCGAGTGGCGGTTTTGCACCAGACGCCGAACCAGCCCCTGTTGGGTGATCGTGTCGAAGACGATCTGATCACCGAGACCTGGCTGCGATATCTCGAAACGGGGGATGACACGTGGCCGCTGCTGTTCCCGATGGTGAAGAGTGCGGTCAAGGCGATGGATGCGCTGCAGGCGATCTCGCGGGAGGAGTGGCAGGAGCCCGTCGAGGGGTTTGTGATTACGGGAGCATCCAAACGGGGCTGGACCAGCTGGCTGACACCTGCGGCAGACGAGCGGGTGATTGCGACGGCGCCGATGGTGATTGACACGCTGAACTTTCCGGCCCAGATGCAGCACCAGATGGCGGTGTGGGGCCAGTTCAGCGAGCAGATTGAGGACTATACGAGCAAGGGGCTCGTCCGTGCGGATGGCGGGCCACAGGCGCCGCGCGAGGTCGCACTGTGGAAGATGATGGATCCCTATACGTATCGCAGCCAGCTCCAGCTGCCGAAGCTTTTGATCTGCGGGACGAATGACCGGTACTGGGTCGTCGACGCGATGCAGCACTACTGGGACGATCTGGAAGGCTCGAAACGGGTCCTGTTCGTTTCAAACTCCGGGCACAGCCTGAAGGAGGGTCGGGACCGGGTGATCTCGACGCTGGGGGCTTTCTTCCGCCGGGCTGCGCAGAACCGGTCGTTGCCGGAACCGACGTGGACGTTCTCGCAGGAGGAAGAGTCGCTGCGGCTGAAGGTGGAATGCCAGGAGAAGCCGGTGGCTGTCCTCTTGTGGACGGCATCGACCGACAGCCGGGATTTTCGTCAGTCCCGCTGGACGTCGCGACCCCTCACAGGTGGGGACGGACGGTGGTCCGCAGAGCTGCCGCGCGCGCCGGAGGGGCACCAGGCGGTATTTGCAGAGCTGCGGTTTGTGGAGGATGACCTGGAGTTCTCGGTGTCGACCCGGGTCCATACGACCGTCGAGCCTGCCCAGGCAGGAGCCGACTAGGAGTCCGGCGACGAGAGCTGGCAGGGCGTTCCGGAAGTCACACAGACCCGGGACGCCTGCGAGCGAAACGTCGGGTCTTGCGGTTCAGGAACCGGCGGCGAGCTTGCGGCTGCGACGTCGGCGGCGGTAGCGGTGCAGCCACGTATCGTGTGCTTCTGCCTCGGGGAAGATGGCGCCGGCGAGCAGACGGTAGAAGAAGAGGATGACGAAGGCGCCGGCCGTGGCGCAGACGAAGCCCATGGGACTGATGGGGGTGACGTGAGCGTCGGGGCGGAAGAACAAGAGACTGCCGCAGCCGATCACGCAGCCGGCGATGCCCATCATGAGTGTGGCGACGGTCCCCCCGGGATCGCGTCCGGGCATGATGGCCTTGGCGGCCAGCCCGACGAGTGTTCCGAAGCCGACCCAGACGAGCATCTCGTGGATGCCGTCATGGATCGCCTGCATCAACTGGGGGTCATCCATGAACCTGTGCCGGCAATCAGATCCTGTTCCGGAGAATCGTGGCGGTGAAATGGCGACGGGTCTGCGGGGCTGCAGGAGGTCGCCACTCGCCCCGGTCCTTCGGGACGTGCTCGGGTGAGCCGTGCGCAACAGCGCACGGCCCGGTTGCGGGAGTCTGCCCACAAGGATCGGCACCTCTGGCAGGACTGCTCCAGCCGAAGTGGCCTCAGTCGTCTGAATGCGGCGCTGCTGCGGGGAGCGAATTGCCGGTCGGGGGGAAGTTCCACCGGGGCTCCTTATCGAGTTCGACGTAATCCTCCAGCAACTGATGGGGGGCGAAGTTGGCCTTGTAGGACATTGACGGGCATTCGCGGATCCAGTAGCCGAGATAGTTGAACCGGCGGCCTGTCGTGCGGCAGAACTCATTTCCGTCAGGATGGAGAAGGTACCGGGTGCCTGAGGCCGCCATTGGGGGTCGTGGAAGAAATAGACACTGGAGACGCAGTCATCGAGGATGTCGACGAGTCCGACACCGACCAGCCGGTTGCCGTTGAAATAGCGGAACTCGGCAGCGAAAGGCCAGTCCCCCAGCAGGAAGGCATGGATGTAATCGCGGAGCGTGGTGGCCGAGGGTGACCAGCCGCGTCGGCCGGTCATGTCGCGGTGCCAGTCGTTGTAGAGTCGAACGTGGTCTTCGGAGACGGACGCCGGGGCGACCTCGACGCGGATGTGGGCATTGCGGCGCAGGATCCGGCGGTGGCTTTTTCCCGGTTTGAAGCTGGCAACGTCGACGCGCAAACTTTGACACTTCCGGCAATCGGGACACCGGG
>CAZUXX010000046.1:7383-11660 GCA_964624215.1 uncultured Planctomycetaceae bacterium | reverse complement strand
CATCCCCAGCGGACTGTTGAAGCTGAACAACTGTGGCGAGGGAGGCTCGTACGAGATCCCGCAATCGGCGCACGAATACTTGAGCGAGTACAGCTTGCTCTCGACACCCCCCCGCGATCGTGCATCACGTTCCTCACCGTGGCCGTCCCCGGTCCGTTGGCGCTCGACGAGCAGCGTCCCGCCGCTCAGTCGCGCGGCCGACTCCACGGCCTCCGACAGTCGCGTGCGACTCCCCTTCCCCGCCACCAGCCGGTCGACGACAACCTCAATCGTGTGCTTGAAATGCTTCTTCAGCCCCAGATCGTCCGTCAGGCTGACAACTTCTCCGTCGACCCGCGCCCGCAGGAACCCCTGCTTGAGCAGATCGGAAAATAGGTCACGGAATTCCCCCTTTTGCTGCTGGACGATCGGCGAGAGGATCTGAAACTTCGTCCCCTCCGGCAGTGCCGCGATCGACTCGACGATCTGATCAATCGACTGTGCGGTGATCGGCTGCCCGCATTCAACACAGTGCCCCTGCCCGACCCGCGCGTACAGCACCCGCAGGTAATCGTAGATCTCGGTGATCGTGCCGACCGTGCTTCGCGGATTGCGCGAGGTCGCCTTCTGCTGGATCGAGATCGACGGCGCCAGCCCCGTGATCGAATCGACATCCGGCTTGGGCATCTGGTCGAGAAACTGCCGTGCATACGTCGACAGCGACTCCACGTACCGCCGTTGACCTTCGGCGTACAGCGTGTCGAACGCGAGCGAACTCTTCCCCGACCCGCTCACGCCCGTGAGGACGACAAGCTGGTTCCGCGGGATGGTCAGATCAACGTTCCGCAGGTTGTGCTCACGCGCCCCGCGAATCTGGATGTCGGCTGCTGGCATGCAGTGTCAGTTCGGCTACAGAGCAATCCGCACGAAGCCCCCGC
Source organism: uncultured Planctomycetaceae bacterium (assembly GCA_964624215.1). Taxonomy (GTDB): domain Bacteria; phylum Planctomycetota; class Planctomycetia; order Planctomycetales; family Planctomycetaceae; genus CAZUXX01. Next base: position 10,743 of record CAZUXX010000046.1, on the reverse strand, counting down.
CGCGCCGGCAAACACGCCGTCAGCAAATGACTCCGTCCAGGATCGAAGGAAGAATTATACGACCCGGTGCCTGGCTGTCAGCCACGAGCGGCAGCGACCTGCGCCCTCGCCTCACGCGCTGGCAGGCAGAAGTCTGCAAGTCGGCAGCCCGGCGTTTCTTCTCGGGAAGAATCCCGTGGCGCCCGATTCTTCCCGAAGTCCCCTTGGCTCTCCCGCCCTACCAGAGCCAACCTGCGCGCTCGTGCAGGCAGTGCACAAAGATACATTATGGAGCCACCATGTCGATCATCAACTACGACCATACCAAAGCGCTCGTCTTCCGGACGGGCCCCGACCCCTTCTGGGATCGCGTTCACGACTACCTCGAAGGTCGGCCCGACCACTGCTGGCGGTACCTCGCCATGCTCGCGCTCCGCGAGAACTGTGGATGGTCGATGGAACGGATCGGCAAGGCCTTCGGACACAACAAGGGGCACATCACACGCTGCCTCGACAAGATTCGCAGGGAGCTCCGCAGGAACCTGGGCGACATCGTCGATACGGCCGATCCCCGCGACCTCGCCGAGCACCAGCAGGCCCGGCGCCAGCGTCTGCCCAACGTCTCCGATCAGCAGGGCCGCCGCTGAGTCTCAGTCGCCTCGCCTGCCATCCCGGTCCACTTGCCGCGGCCGACACACCTCCCTCCCTCTCTGACACCTCCCGCTTCGCCATGAAACTCCAGCGCATCCCTCTGAGCCGTTTGAAACCCGCCCCCTACAATCCCCGTGTGACACTCAGGCCGGGTGACCCGGGATGGGAGCGGCTCAAACGCTCGCTCTCCGAGTTTGATCTGGTCCAGCCGCTCGTCTGGAACCGGACGACCGGCCACATCGTCGGTGGTCACCAGCGTCTGGCGATCCTCCGGCATGAGGGTGTCACCGAAGTCGAATGCGTTGTGGTCGATCTTCCTCCCGAACGGGAGAAGGCACTCAATATCGCCCTGAACAACGAGCATGTCGCCGGACGCTGGGAGCCTCAGAAGCTGGTTGACCTGCTCTCGGAACTGCAGGCGATCGAGGGGTTCGACGCCACCCTCACCGGCTTCGACAACCGGCAGATGCGGGACCTGCTGTTCAGTCCTGCACCGATCCCCCTCCCGGAGGAAGAGTCTGCTCCATCCCCGACCATCGAGTGCACATTCGAGATCCCCCGCACGCGCTGGCCACACGTGCAGGACGAGTTCAATCGACTGCTGGCGGCCGAGCCTGCGCTCCGGCTCCACGTCCGCGAACGCTGACCGTCAGGTTTGAAGGGTCCTGTCGATCCCGGACCGGAACTATTCCCGTTCCGACCGCCACGTCGCAATGGCGGACTGCCGCAGCCGGAACTCCTCCACCATCGTCGTATCGACGACGCAGCGAAATCCGGTGTGGAAAGAACTCGACATTTCTTCCCCGCGCATCCGGGCACCGCAGCGGTAGCCTGTGCAGTTGTTGGTATTGCACATGAAGGAGCCCCCCCGCTGGACCCGCTTGACCTGATTCTGCTCCATGGCACTGGCAAACGGGTCGTAGCTCTGTTCGGGACCGCGCGGATTCCGTACCGGCGATCTCTGGTAGTACGTCCCGTCGTACAGGTCGTGGCACCACTCCCAGACATTGCCTGCCATGTCGAACAGGCCGAGGTCGTTAGGGGGGAAGGATTTCACCGGCGACGTCCCCTGAAAACCATCCCGGTTCTGGTGATCGATCGGGAAAGTTCCCTGAAAGTAGTTGCACATCTCGGTGTTGTCGGCTCCGGTCAGTCCGTTTCCCCACGGGTACTTTATCGGCCGACCTCCGCTGCGGGCGGCATACTCGAACTCGGCTTCGGTCGGCAGTCGCTTCCCGGCCCAGTTGCAATAGGCGACCGCATCGTCCCACGTGATATGCACGACCGGGTGATCCTCACGGTCGGCGATCGAGGAGTCCGGCCCCTCCGGATGCTGCCAGTTCGCCCCCTCCACCAGGGTCCAGACCTGGTATTCCCAGTTCTGCGGCCCCACGATCAGATTCTCGCGATCGAACTTCTCGTTAAAACAGATCGACGTCGGCCGCAGCAGTTCCTCATTGATCAGCGACGGGTCGAGCCCCGCGCGGATCAGCTCCTCGCGCGTCGGCGTACGCTCCGCGAACGTCCTGTGTCCGGTCATCTCGACGAACTCGCGGAACTGCCGGTTCGTCACCGGCGTTTCGTCCATCCAGAAGCCGTCGACTTCGACGATATGAGCGGGGTATTCGTCCGGCTTGATGCGATCGGGATTCGGATCGTTCGGACCGGGAAGATCGTTCGTCCCCATGACGAACCGTCCCCCGGGGACCCAGACCATTCCCGCCGGTGTCGCCTTCGGCTCATCGACGATCGGCGGAGGTAGTTTGTTCGACTCTGTTGCCGCATTCCCTGCGGTTGGACCGGTGGCCGCTTCCGACGCCGATTCGCGCGAACAGCCCGCGCTGGCTGCCATCCACAGACCGACGGCGAGGAGGAAGCACCACTTGAGCATGTCACACACCGCAGGCAGTTGAGGCCCGATCACCCGACGCGCGCCATGGCCCCGCCGCTTGGGCCCGGCTCGTCCACAGCGGGCCGCGGGCGTCACACAACACGCTAAAGCTCCATGCTACGACTCCGGCGAGGGTCGATCAAACCGGCCGGCGGACCTACACTCAGCCGGACGAGGGAACGTCACGCTTTGCCGGGTCACCTGCGGACCGGGCCTGACAGAGCGGAGTGTCGATCACCCCGGGAACCTGGACACAATCCTCTTGGGTAGACCCGGCAGCGACCTCCCGCCGCCGTTCCTCTGTCACAACCCCGGACCACGCAGCCGCTCCGTCACCGACAGCAGGAATCGGCACCGGCCGCCCCGGTTTCTCAGTGAATACCCCCGAACGGACCATGACAACCGCGAATGCCACGATCGAGGATCGGGTCGAAACAGCGACTCAGGAGATCGGTCGACGTCTCTGGGATCAGCTCGCCCGGCGGCGACCGAGCGTCTTTGAACGACGCTGGTGGCTCGACCACATCCTCACCTGGGCCATGGAGGATGAAACCGTCAAGGTGCAGATGTTCCGCTTCGTGGACGTTCTGCCGATGCTCTCCACGCACGAGCAGGTCACCGAGCATCTGCAGGAATACTTCGAAGACGTGCAGTCGAAGCTTCCCTGGGCGGGACGCATGGTCCTCAATATGAGTCCGCCCGATTCGCTCGCCGGCCGGATAGAGGACGGCAAGTCCGATTTCGTGATCACCGCCGACCAGGGCCTGCGCGGCGGCAAGACAATCCCGCTCAAGGAGAATACGGATAAGGCGATCGCCATCGCGGAGAAGGCGGGCGCC
>CAZUXX010000046.1:0-7373 GCA_964624215.1 uncultured Planctomycetaceae bacterium | reverse complement strand
AATATGAGTCCGCCCGAGTCGCTCGCCGGCCGCGCCCTCGCTCTGAGTGCCCGCAAGAACGCCCGCAAGATGGCCGAGCGGTTCATCGCCGGCTCACGCGTTGAGGAAGTCTACCAGTCCGTCCACAAGCTGCGGCGGCAGGGGCTCGCCTTCACTCTTGATCTGCTCGGGGAAGCAGTCGTCAGTGAACGCGAGGCCGCTGCCTATCAGCAGGCTTATCTTGATCTCATCGAAGGTCTGGCCCCGCAGGTCAACGCGTGGCCCGAAGTTCCCCAGCTCGATCAGGATGATCGGGGATGGATCCCCCGCTGCAATGTCTCCCTCAAACTCTCGGCCCTTTACAGCCAGTTCAAGCCGATTGATCCGAAGGGCTCGGCAGAAGGAGTCAAGCAGCGGCTCAGACCGATCCTCCGTGCAGCACGCGAGCACGACGCTTATGTCCACATCGACATGGAACACTACGCCTACAAGGACCTGACCCTCGATATCTTCGAGCAGGTGTTCATGGAGGACGAATTCCGCGACTGGCCCGATTGCGGCATCGTCATTCAGGCCTACCTGCCCGATGCGGGGGAGGATCTCGCCCGACTCCTCGACTGGGTGCAAAACCGCGGTACCCCCGTCTGGATTCGTCTCGTCAAAGGAGCCTACTGGGATTACGAAACCGTCATCGCCGACTATCGCGGCTGGCCCTGTCCTGTCTACCGGGAGAAATGGCAAAGTGACAAGAACTTCGAACGGCAGACGAAGTTCCTCTTCGAACATCGCGACTGGCTCCGGCCTGCCATCGCCTCGCACAACCTCAGAAGCCTGGCACATGCCATGGCCTGCTCGGAAGTTCTGGAGGCCCATCCCGCGAGTTGGGAAATCCAGATGCTCTACGGCATGGCTCCCGAACAGCAGCAGCTGGTCTCCGAACTCGGGTACCGTGTCCGCGTTTATACTCCCTTCGGCGAACTGATCCCCGGCATGGCCTACCTTGTCCGCCGCCTGCTGGAGAATACCTCCAACGACAGCTTCCTCCGCCACGCCTACGATGCCGATGCCGACGTGGACGAGCTCCTCAGAAAGCCGGCCCCGGCGTGACCCCTCCCCACTCCTGCGCTGCAGTTCACAACCAGCCCGCCTGATTCTTATGCCGACTCGACCGGGACTCTCCGTCTTCGACAGCCTCTTCCCGCACGCTCCCCGCTGACTCTCACGGCCCATGCGCACCGCCCTCTTCATCCCCTGCTACATCGACCAGTTCTACCCGGACGTCGGGCTGGCGACGGCGGAACTGCTCGAGGCTGTCGGATGCGATGTCGAGTTCCCCGAAGAACAGACCTGCTGCGGGCAGCCCATGGCCAACACCGGCTGCTGGGACGAATCGCACCCTCTGGCGAAACGCTTCATTGAAATCTTTGAACCCTACGACGCCATCGTCTGCCCCTCAGGCAGTTGCGTGGCCATGGTGACGCACCACTACCACGACCTGGCCGGTGAGGATCCCCGCTACGAAACGGTGCGCCGCAAAACCTACGAGCTGACGCAGTTCCTCACCTCCGTCCGTCCCCTGGAGGATCTGTCTCACCTCGACTTTCCTCATCGCGTCGGCCTGCACAACAGTTGTCACGGACTCCGCGAACTCAGACTCGGTCCCGCCTCTGAACTCATGGAGTCCCGACCCTCGCTCGCGGCCGACCTGCTGCGGCGGGTCCCCGGGCTGGAACTCGTCGAACTCCAGCGCCCCGACGAGTGCTGCGGCTTCGGCGGCACGTTCGCCGTCTCCGAAGAGGCCGTCTCCTGCATGATGGGACTCGACCGCATTGCCGATCATCAGCAGGCGGGTGCCGACGTCATTACCGCCGGTGACATGTCCTGCCTGATGCATCTGGAAGGCTTGTTGCGCCGCCGCGGCACCCCCCTGCGCGTCATACACATTGCCCAGATCCTCGCCGGCCGGCCACTTCCCCCCGTGGAAGCACCTCCCCACGGTGCAGCACAGCCCGCACCGGTGGCCTCACCTCGCCCCTGAAGTCCCCCGGGGTCTACCGCCCTCCGCCAAACCCGATTGTCCTGTGTCCGGGACAGGATCCATGTCCGACGATCGACTTGCAGTTCTCGCGACATTCTCGCACGAGCTCCCCGCCGGCATGCTGGTCGCCGCATTGAAGGACCACGGTGTCGATGCGAGGGCCGTGGGGGCCTTGACGGCAGGCTTCCGGGCCGAGGCCCCCGGCGTGATCAAAGTGATGGTTCGCGAAGCTGATCTCGACGACGCCACCCGGGTGCTCGAAACCATCTGCGACGAGATCGACAACGATCCGATTGACTGGTCGCAGGTCGACGTCGGCGACCCGGAGACCTAGCTCCCCCATGCCACACAGAGGCCGGCTCGCACCGCTGTCTCACTCGCGAGGTCCGCTATCGGGTCCCTGCCCGTTGCAGTGCCAGCTCCTTGATCCCCCGCAGGTCGAGCTTTCCGGTCCCCAGCAGCGGGATCGCCTCCACTTCGATAAAGCTCTCCCGGTCGGGAAGCCACAGGTTGGGCAGCCCCCGGGAGCGGAGCTCGTTGAGGACTTCCTCCACCGGACGGTCGAACTTGCGGTGCAGCACAATCAGCCGTTCACCGCGTCCCGAGTCCGGAACAGCCGTCACCGCCAGCATCAGGTCGGCACAGTCGTCATCGCCGTTCGACTCCACGATCCGGCACAGCTCCTGCTCGATCCGCAGGTGCGGGACCATCTCTCCACCGATCTTTGAGAACCGGCTCATGCGGCCGGTGATCTCGATGAATCCGTCCCGGTCGATCTTCGCGAAGTCTCCGGTGACGTACCATCCCTCGCGAATCACCTCGGACGTCTTCTCCGGATGATTGAGGTATCCCTGCATGACATTTGCGCCGCCGATCAGCAGCAGACCTTCCGTCTCGATGCCGCGGTCTTCGAACGTCTCCGGATCGACCACGCGTGCCGACACGCCCGGAATCGGCCGCCCCACGGTACCTGCCTTCGTCCCGATCTGGACTTCCCTTCCGCGGTGATCCGGCACGTTGCACGACGCCACCGGCGAGAGCTCGGTCGTGCCGTATCCCTCTGTCGGAAAGATTCCGAAACGTTCCTCGAACGCCTTCGCCAGGTCCTGCGGCAGCTTTTCTGCACCGACGACCACCAGGTCCAGCGATGCGAACTGCTCCCGCGAACACCGCTTCATATACATCTTCAAGAACGTCGGCGTCGCCAGCAGGATCGTCACCCGGTACTTCTGCGTCAGGGTGCCGATCATCTTCGCGTCGAGCGGGTTGTAGTGGTACGCCGCCTGGGCATCGAAGCACAACACCAGCCACAGGCAGACCGTGTACCCGAACGAATGAAAGAACGGCAGCACCCCCAAAAGCGAGTCATTCGGAGTCAGATTCAGAATCTGGTCCACCGCGGCGATGTTCGCTCCGATGTTGGCATGCGACAGCATCACCCCTTTTGGCTCACCGGTTGATCCCGACGTGAAGATGATGGTCAGCAGACTGTCGGGATCAATCCGGTGCAGACCGAGCAGACGATCGAGCACGACCGACGGCAGATACGACGCCGCTGCCGAGAGTGCCTTGTCCGCCCCGCTGATCGCCTCCTTCACATCCTCGAGGTAAACGAATTCGACTCCCTGCAGGTCGACCGGCTTCTTTTCCAGAAACCGCCGGCTTGTCAGCACATGCCGGATCCCCGCTTCACGCACGCAGTGATTCAGCACCTCGTCCGAGAGTGTGTAGTTCAGATTCGCCGACGTGCGTCCCGACAGCGCGACGGCGACATTCGCCCACGCCCCTCCGACCGATGGCGGCAGCAGAATACCGACCGTCTGCTCATCCGGAGCCAGCACCTCCCGCTCCAGCGCCCGCTGCATCGTCAAGGCCCCGATCAGTGTCTTGCGCCCCGACAGCTCCACGCCGCTGGAGTCGGCGATCTTCAGTCGCGATCCCCGCCGTTTGCACTGGCGGATGAACTGGCGGACAGGAATAAGCTGACGGTCCCGGTTCATCCGGACGGCCTCGGTTCCAAGTTGTTCCACGATCTGACGGACCTGATGAGCAGATTCAGGATGGTGAATGGGTGTACCAAAATGAACCGCAACGGGATACGGGAACTGACGCGGACGCTTCCAGAAAAACTTGCGGCCGCTGTAACTGAAGATGCTCCCCCACAACCCGTGCAAATAGGCGGGAATGATCGGGATATCCGTCCCCTCGACGATCTTGAGCATCCCCCGGTTGAAGCTCTGGAGTTGTCCGGTGCGGGTCAGTGACCCTTCCGGAAAAATGCAGACGAGTTCTCCCTGCTGCACCGCCTCCCGCGCCGCGTTCAAAGCCATCACGATCGATCGCGGGCCGCTGGTCGCCTTGATCGGAATCACTCCCATCATCCGCAGGACCCACGCCAGCAGCGGATGCTTCGCGTAATCCGCGTAGATCAGAAACCGCACCATTCGCGAGGTGCTCGACAGCAGGATCAGGCCATCCACCCACGTGATGTGGTTGGCCACGATCAATGCACCCCCCTCTTCAGGAATGTTCTCGCCTCCGCGGATCCGCACCCGGTACACCGAGTGCGTCATCAGCCACGCAATGAATCTCAGGAAGGCCGTCGGCAGCAGCTTCAGGACGTAGAACGCCACGGGAATCGTCAGCAACCCGGCGACCATAAAGATCTCGGCGCTCGTCATTCCCAGCGGGCCATCCATCAGAAAGAACAGCCCGCACGACAGCAGGATGAACGAGAACGCAACGAAGTTGCTGCCCGCCAGAATCGTCCCGCGGGTCGCGTCATCGCTGCGATACTGCAGATACGCCTCCAGCGGAATATCGAACAGACCCGCCGATGTTCCCAACAGAAACAGCCCCAGGCAGCTTGCGAAAAATCCCCACTGCGAAAACGGCGGCTCTGAAGGATCCACAAACACAGCCGACAGAAAGATAAACAGCGAACTGAATACGATGCCGAGCGCCCCCATCGGGACGATCCCCAGTTCGACTTTCCCGCCCGACCAGTACCCCGCCAGCACACTCCCGAAACCCAGACCCGCTACGAGCACCGCCATCAGCACACCGATGTGCTCCTTGTCGAGCCCCAGTACTTCACCACCAAACGGATCGATGTTCAGTTGCGACAGTGACGCCAGCATCCAGAAGAACGCAATTCCCAGCGCCGTTCGGGCCAGCCGCACATCAGAGAACAACAGCCGCAGCGCGGGGGCCGTCTCGGTCACCGGATTGAACTGCAACGGCCGCGCAGGCGCCGCAGCCGGCAACCGGGCGATCATCAGACTGGAAACCGTTCCCGCGATCGCGACTCCGACCAGGCTCACCGCCGCCGGAACGAGTGCCGCCAGACTCTCTCCCTCGACACCGGATAATCCCGGCTCGATCTGCACAAACAGCCAGAACCCGGCAACCGTCCCGAGCGCCGACGCCACGACGGTCACCATCCCCATGACACCGTTCCCCGCCGAGAGCCATCGCGGAGTCAGCATCTCCGGCAATGACCCGCACTTCGCCGGAGCAAACAGGGCACTCTGCGAGCCCATCAGAGTGACGATCCCGAACAGGAACCACAGATTCCCGCTGACGATCGCTGCGACCCCCAGCAGCATCAGCACGATCTCGGCCACCTTGCATGCGATGATCACCGTCCGCTTGCTGAACCGGTCTGCAAGAGAACCGGCCAGCGGCGCAAGCAGCAGATACGGGAGCGTGAAGCACACCCCCCCCAGGACCAGCGCGCCCGTCACTCCCAGTTGCGGTGACATCTGGCCGATCGGCACGGCCAGCCACCGGAACATGTTGTCGTTGAACGCGCCGAGAAACTGCGTCACCGCAAGCGCAATGTAGCTCCGCGACGTCAGCCCTCCCGGCGTCACTGCGATCAGATCCCGACCGGATCTGACTTCGGCCCTCTGTTCCAACGTCGATGTCATCGTGACCTCGCAATCTGGACGACAGACGATAGTCGCCCGGGGCGAGTTCTCCGACTCAACATCACGCAGAACCTTCCCTCACGCTCCGCCAGGCGTGCAAGACCGGCATCGACTGCGCCAACGAAAAAACGGCCCGGCGGCAAATCGCCGCCGAAGCCGTTCTTCGGGGATTGTCTTGCTCCAGTTCAGCAACCGGTTACCACCCCTTGTGCCCGCCTCCCTTCGGAGACTCGCCGACCGGCTCGTCGCAGCCGATCTCACATTCGTTCCGGTCGCAACCATCCTGGAAATCGTTGAACCACGAACCCCGTGTGAAGGCCTTCAGTTCCCAACCGTGATTGCCCCGCTTCGAAAAGCCCGAGTACGCATAACTCTGGTTCAGCGAACCGATCGCTTCCCCCACATCATTGAGCTCGTTGACCACGGCATGCTGCACCTCGCTCAGTCCCACGATCAACCCCACTACCAGCAGAGTTGCCACCAGCACCAGCTCCGCCGAAACGATAAAGCCGGTCTCGTCCACGTACAGATGTGTCAACATCGCAGTCCCCGTCATGCCGAGTTACCTACGCCGGCGACCACGTTCAGGGCTCCGGCCATTCCACGTCCCGGCTGAGTGTTTGCTGCCAACCGGGCCACGCAGGCAGTTGACGCACGGGGAGTGCCCGGTCAGCTCCTCTGGAGGAGAAGCCCGCCGGGACGATCGCCATAAGCTCGGTGCAGAGTGCTGTTTAGAATAAATCGGCGCAGCACCGCGCAGCCTGTCGGGAAGCCACACTCCCCCCAGGGGCGCAAAAGCACGTTGACAATCTGTTCGGCTCGCTGTTCAGGACTGCACACAACAGCGACCGACACCCGCATGCGTCCACACCGCCAAACCCGGCGGCACTCGACAGCAAACGGGGATGCCACGCAGATCGCGAAACGGGTGCCGCAAGCACACGTTTCCGAACTGCAACATGCCGGCGCGATCGATGCGTTTGGCGAAACCCGTACTCATCGCACGAGTTAGGACGTTTCTCCCGGTCGCCGAGAACGCTCCGCAGGCCGATGCCGGGGTACCTCCGACCGCAACGATATGTTCACTCCCGGCATCATCGGCGCTAAGCTTTCTTGGCGCGCCCGTTTGTCCTCACGGTGATCCAGTGTCCCGCTACGTCATCCTCGAACACGACCATCCCTTCCTTCACTGGGATCTGATGCTGCAGCAGCCCGGCAGCGACGAACTCCAGACCTGGAGATTGCTCGCCCGGCCGCAGGCGAATCGTGCGATCCCCGCCGAGCCGCTTCCCGACCATCGTGCCGTCTATCTCGACTACGAAGGACCGGTCAGCCGCAATCGCGGACACGTCCGGCGCTGGGATGCCGGTCACTTCACCCGCGAACCCTCCCCTGACGGCACACTCATCCTGAGGTTGCGGGAC
>CAZUXX010000045.1:5588-11885 GCA_964624215.1 uncultured Planctomycetaceae bacterium | reverse complement strand
ATTCCTCAAAGCCGGGCTTGCGCACCCCAATCCCGACATCCGCTGTGCTGCCATTCGACTCGCACGACAGTCGCAAGATCGCTTCGAGCTCAGGGACTTCGAAGCCGCCATCAATCTGCAGGATGAATCTCCGGCCGCACGCCGCGAACTGCTGATCGGACTGCGTGAATTGCTGTGGGAGGGGGTCAGCAACGAACTCAAAGAGGCCTTCGTCGCCCTGGCCAGCGGCTACGACGGCAACGACCGCTGGTACCTCGAAGCGATTGGGATCGCTGCCGATGGCCGGTGGGACGAGTTGCTGCCAGCGTATCTCGAATCGGTTGGCAGTGACTGGGCTGCCAGCAAGGCTGCCCGGGAGATCGTCTGGCGTTCGCGGTCAGAACAGACGCCTCATCTGTTGCGTCAGTTGATTGCCAGTGGAGACACACCGGCTGGGGAAGTTCCCCGCTACTTCCGCTCACTCGATTTCGTCAACGGCGAATCGAAGGAGGCAGCAGTGCAGGCGCTGGCGTTTGACGATGCTGTGCGAGAACTTCCGCAGGAACGCGTGGACTTCATCCGGGCGGAAGCGTTCAAACGTCTGAAGGCGTTCGATCTCGCGTCGCAGCCCGAACGCCGGCAGGTTGTTCTGGCGGTGCTCGACGCGAATCGCGACAGCGAACAGTACGTCAGTCTGGTCGACAAGTTCAGCGTGGCGGAGCGCTACCCCGACCTGCTCGAGATCGCCCGGAAGGATCCCACCTCCCAGCAGGCGGTCCAGGCTGTCAAAACCCTTCTCGGCAAGGGGCAGCAGGACGCATTGAAGGCTGCAGCGCAGAGTGACGATGCCGAGCAGGCGGAAGCCACCATCGCCGCATTGGGAGCCTCGGGCGATGGCCGGGCCGCCAAACTTCTCCAGACGATCGCCTTCGACGACGGTCTCCCCACAGAACGCCGCCGTGCCGCGATCAAGGCGATGGGGGCCATCCGCCAGGGGGCCGTGGCACTGCGGGAGATGGCAGGGCAGGGCAATTACGACGCAGTGCTGGAGCCGACCCTCGCCGCCACGCTGCACACCGTCCAATGGAACGATATCAAGGAGTTTGCTGCCCGGAAGTTCCCCCTGCCTCCGGGCAAGGACAGCGAACCGTTACCGCCACTTCAGGAACTCGCCGAACGTCGCGGTGATATCCGCCGCGGGAGTGTCCTGTTCCACTCGACGGCCACGTGTGCCCAGTGTCACCAGGTCGGCACACTCGGCAGGAATGTCGGCCCCGACCTTTCGGGCATCGGCAACAAGCTGAGCAGGCTGGCCCTGTGGGAATCGATTCTGTACCCCTCGGCCGCCATCAGCCACAATTACGAGAACTGGCTCGTCGTCGACGAAGACGGCAACCAGTACATCGGACTTCTCGTCAGCGAATCTGACCGGACCATCGAGATCAAGGACGCCAAAGGCATCGTGCATTCGATTCCGGCCGATTCAATCGAAATCAGAAAAAAGCAGGACATCTCCGTGATGCCTGCCGACATTCAGAAGACCCTCACCACCGGAGAACTCGTCGACGTCGTCGAATATCTCACCACCCTCAAGGCGGTACCCAACGAGACGGAACAGGCCCAGGCACGCTGAGGTTCCGTGTCCAACAGTGTCGCTGGGGCCTTTCCTGGGAGACCGGGGCCATTTTCAGCAAGGAGGCACGTCGGTTCCCGAATTTGCCGGCTTTGGTCAAGTGGCGGGTTCCGCTTCCCCTCAGGCAGGTGAACGGATAGGGTTGGATGTCCTCGGTATGGACGCAACCGTTTGCCATGGGAGCTCTATCGCAAAATATCAATGGGGAATCTGATGGCGGATGACGCCTCACGGGCCATCGAGAAAGCCGGGGCCGAAGCGGCAGCCGCGCACATGCTGCTGGTGGACCTGCACAGCCATTCGCGGTACTCCGATGGCACGGCCTCGCTGGTCGACATTGAAGACGCCGCCCGGCGTCGACACATCGGCGTCGCCCTGACCGATCACAACGAGATTCGTGGCGCCGTGACTCTCCGCGAGCGGGACCGGGTGGCCACCATTCCCGCAATCGAGGTCGGAACCAAGGAGGGGCTCGAATTCCTCGTCTACTTCCGCGACCCGGCGGAACTCGAGGACTACTACGTGCGGTGGGTCGAACCCTATCTGCTCACCCGCTTCATGGTCCGCTCGAACGTGAAGTCGCTGGCAGCGGTCGAGGGAGCCCGCGATCTGGGGGGATACATCTCACTGGCTCACCCCTTCGCGCCGGGGCGAAAGTCCATCGACGCACATCGGCGAAAAGGGCCCCGCGGCGCGCGGTTCGTCGAAGATGTGCTGACACAGGTCGATGCCATCGAACTGTTCAACGGGGGTGTCCTGCGGCGATCGAACCTGCGAGCCGAGGGCTTCTCTGTCGACATCGAAAAGCCGTTTACCGCCGGAAGCGACTCGCACCATATCTCCTCGCTGGGCAGTTGCGGCGTCCGCTTCGAATGCTCCGAGTGCCCGTGTGGAAAAGACCTCTTCGACAAGCTGGCCCGCAACGGTGGCCACGAAGTGGTTACCCTCCAGGGAGGGCACTTCCGCACCGTCCCCATCATCGCCATGCGTCACACACTGTTCTTTATGCGTGGCCGCAGGAGCTCCACCCGGGCGATCGATCGCGTTGAACAGAAGCGACTCGAAGCGCAGGGCCTGATCAACCGCCCTGAATAGTCCTCCCCGGAGCGTTCACGGTTCGGAGCGTTCGGCCGCCCGGTTCTGCGTGAGCAGGGCCGGACTTCTACAACAGGGCCGAAATCACCGTATCGGCGAGAAAGCATCCCTCTCTCGTCAATCGCAGGTGTTCGTTCTCGATCTCGACGAGCCCATCGGCCAGAAACGACTCGATGGCCGCAGCCTCTTCGCGAACGGGATCAAACCCGTAGCGTTCGACGAACCGTGGCAAATGGATTCCTTCTCGCAGTCGCAGACCCAGCATCAACGCTTCGCGGGCCCGGTCGTCTCCTTCGAGAGGCTCTTCTTCGGCAATGGGCGACTCACCTGCCAGCACGCGGCGGATCCACGTGGTGACGCTGCGGTGACGCGTGCGGCGAACGCCCTCCGTGTAACTGGCCGCCCCGGGCCCGAACGCCAGAAAACTCTCTCCCGTCCAGTAGACGCTGTTGTGCCGGCTGCGGCGCAGCGGGCGGGCACAGTTCGAGAGCTCGTAGTGTTCGAAGCCGGCGGCCGGAAGCCGATCCATCGCCGCCGCGTACATCTCCCGTTCGAGCTCGTCTGCCACCTGCCGCAGTTGCCCCTGATCGCGTCGTTTCCAGAAGGCGGTTCCCTTCTCGAACGTTAACCCGTACGTCGACACGTGCGCCGGCTGCAGCGCGATGGCGCGCGTGAGTGTCTCCTCCCATTCCTCCAGCGTCTGCCCGGGGACGGCAAAGATGAGATCGAGCGAGACGTTCGGGATCCGTTCCCGAACCCGCTCCACGATCTCGGGGATTTGCGCCGGGGAGTGGTTTCGTTCGAGAACCTCGAGTTCGTGTCGATTCAGCGACTGGACCCCCAGACTGAGGCGGTTGACGCCATAGCCTGCCAACAGATCGACCCGCTCGGCGGTGCAGTCCAAAGGATTCGCTTCGACGGAGAACTCGGCATCCGACGCCAGTGAGAACCGCTGTTGTACCAGCCTCAGCAAACGCTCCAGCTGAGGGGGTGGCAAGTGCGTGGGCGTTCCCCCTCCGAAGAACAGCGTGTCGATCGGGTGCCCGTCCGGCACTGACGACAGTTCGATCTCCAGCGCCCGCAGATAGTCCTCGATCAGATCGTCCCGGCGGACAACGAGCGTGAAATCGCAGTAACCGCAGCGATGCCGGCAGAATGGAACATGCACGTACACCGAGCGGGCTGCGCCCGTTCCGGTCCCTGCGGTCAAGGTCGGTTGCTGAGCGATCTCGGTGACTTCCATACGATGAATGTTTCGTTGACTGCGGCCTGAGCCAGGCGAAACCGGTCCTGGTCGCTCCCTGCCACGAGACCCTTGAATTCGGCCTGCAGCACCACAGAGGACTGCCTGAGGCGATCATCTCGCCGGCCTCACTGACTTCTGCACACAGGTGCGGTTCCCGGCCGCGTCATGCATTCAAGTCGCGAACCACGGCGCGCCCGTTCCGCATCTCGACGATTTCAACATCGACATCGGCTGCGATGTAGGTTCCGGTGCTCATCGCGTCGATCAGCTTGCCGTCGATCCGGATCTTTCCCGAGGGACGCAGCGTGGTCGCCGAACGCGCCACCTGGCCAATCAACCCCTCGGGATCCTGATTGTCCTTGTGAATCGGACGAGCCGCCATGGGAGTCGGGGGAGCCAGCACGATGGACCCCATCAATGGCATCTTCGGCAGAAAATGACTGATGACAAACCCGGTGACCACCACAGCCAGAAGCGACAGCGCGATGGACTTCGATGCCGAGAGGACCTCGCGGAGCGTTTCTCCCCGATCGACATCGTTGAAGGAGACACTGGCGAGCACCAACCCGGCCAGCACCATGGCGCCACCCCCCAGGCCGAAGATCCCGAAACCCGGAATGACGAACACTTCAATCGCGATGCAGGCCAGCCCGAGGGTGAACAACATCACTTCCAGCCAGCCGGCCGTGCCGCCAAGAAACTTGCTCCAGAAAAAGACGCCGAAGCAGACCGCCGCGAGCATCCCGAACGCTCCGGAGGGGAGGTGCAATTCAATGAACACGAGAATCACACCCAGAAAGAAGAGGGCTCCGGTGATGAACGGTGTATTGAGCAGGAAGATCGTATCGTCCAGCCATGTCCGTTCGAGGCGATTGACGATCGTGTCCTCGCTGACTCCCAGCCGCTCCCGGAGTTCGTCGAAGCCGGTCACCGGGGCCTCAGCGAGTCCCAGTTCCCAGGCACGTTCGCCGTTGACGGTCAGCAGCAGTTCATCGCCCGATTCGGGAACAAGCCGCCCCTTCTCCCAGTTGCCCTCCAGACGCGAGAACTCATCCTCCGAGACATAGCGGACCTCCCCCGTCGTCCGGTTCTCGGCCCGGTAGACCTTCAGGTTCCTGTCGACCATCGCCATGACGAGTGCCGGCGGTCGGCCCTTCAGCTCCGCCAGTTCCCGCATCGTTTCGCGCAGATAGCTGACGATCTTTTCGGGGGCACGGTTCAGTTCTCCGTCGAGCCCGATCATGACGGGGCCTGCGTCTCCGATCCTGGCCCGGGGGTGCAGATAAATTTCATCGCAGCCCAGCGAGATGATCGCCGCGCCGCTGATGGCATCGTCTTCGACATACGCGACGGTGCGAATCCCCCGTTCTTCCAGGTCCGCCAGTTCGAACGCCAGTTCGAGACTTTCCTTGAGAAGCCCCCCCGGCGAGTCGACATCGAGGACCACGGTGTCGTAGTTGTGCTCTCGCGCACGCTCCAGTTGCCGCTCGAGGTGAGCCGCCAGGCCCGGAGTGATTTCTCCCTCCACCGGGATCACCGCGACTTTGCGTGGCGGACGCCGGTCAACCGGTTCTGTCGCGCGCTCCTCTCGCAGCCCGCTCTGAAGAAGGTACTCCTGCAGCGAGCTGGCAGTCGCCGAAACGACCAGTCCTTCCGAGGCGGCAACGTCGGCGATGAAACGTCCCGCCTGATTCTCCCCCAAGAGAGTGCGGACATCCCGGATCTCGATCCCCGCTTCCCGAAGTTGCCGGAGTTCCGACGGCAGAACGAATCGCGTCTGTTCCCCCTGGTCCGTCGCGACCGTGACTCCGAGCAGCGTCGCCGACTCGTCGAGCATGGTGGCTGCGACGGCCGGTGACGTGCGGGTTGCGTCGGTCCGCGTCAGAACGCGCAGCATCCGTTGCCGCTGCGGTTCGCTCAAGTCGGCTTCGTGCGCGAGTTCACCAAACTCGACATCGGGGGCCATCACCACGTCGTCGCAGACCAGGGCCACGAGCAAACGCGGGCCGAGCAGCGTTTCAGGAACCCATGCGATCGTACGGACCGGTCGCGCGGCGGAGGACGCGAGAAACTCCGCAAGTTCAAGAACCCGCTCAGGATCGTCCTCACCCGGAAGAACCTCCAGAACCAGCGCCGTCTTGTCGTCCTGCTTCAGAAGTTCGACCACGGCGCGATCGATCTGCTGCATCAGCGTGGCGTCCAGCGGGCCGTCGAGCGTGATCACGCGGACGCTGCGGCCGGTCGGTTCGTCGGCTGATGTGACTGCCGCCCGATGCGTCAGTCCCGACAGTCCGGCGATCAACAGCAGGGAAAGCCCGACCCACCGGTGCCACGGCAGGCTCCC
>CAZUXX010000045.1:0-5578 GCA_964624215.1 uncultured Planctomycetaceae bacterium | reverse complement strand
TTGTCGAACTTTCACCAGCTTTTCCCGCACCGGGCCACCTCCAGATTCCATGAACAGTCGATTATACCGGTTCGACCTCCGCCGGGCGCTTCGGGAAGGACGCCGCTCCGGCCGGCACATTGAAGCATCCGTGCAGGTCGTGGAGAACAGTTCTACACAGCTCCTCCGAAAATGATATTCCCCTGGCGGCACGTGCCGGTCGCCGCTTCGTTCCGGCACCGGGTGGCATCGTTCGTTCGTGCAGGTCGATCCTCCCGGATACGATGCCCGGGAGGTTCGGGTTCAAACTACTGGAGTCGTTTCCCCGTTGACACGTTTGCTGGAGAAGCCGTCGGCTCCGCTGCGGGTCCGTTTGCGTGCGGATCTCGTCATCGTCCCCATCCGTTCAGGGCGGGGTCGGTTCTGGCATGTGAAGGATCCGGTTTCGCTGCGATTCTTCCAGCTGGATGAGCGGGAGTTCGGCGTCCTCCAGCTTCTCGACGGTGTGGCGACGATCGACCAGATCCTGCACCGCTTCTCGAAGCGGTTTGCACCGCTGCATCTGTCGGCGCAGCAGCTGCTGGCGTTCGTCGACGAAGCCCGGAGGAACGGACTGCTCATCATCGACCGGCCGGCTGACCGGTCGCTGCAGTCGGTCGAGGGGGAGCACCGCGGCCGATGGACGCGTCTCCTCAGTCGGCTCAATCCGCTCGCGATTCAGCTACCGTGGGTCAATCCCGATGGCTTCCTCAAAGCGACCTACCCTCTCGTTCGGTGGATGTTCACGCCGGCCTTCGTCAGCGCCTGCGTGGGGCTCATCGTGCTCGCACTCGGCACCGCCGTGCTCGGAATTGACCGCCTCGCCGACGAGATGCCGACGTCCCGGGCGTTCTTCAGCCCGGAGGGACTCATGTGGCTGGCGATCGCGATTGCAGCCACGAAAGTCATCCACGAACTGGCCCATGCCTGCACCTGCAAGCACTTCGGCGGCGAATGTCACGAACTGGGGATTCTGCTGCTCGTCTTCGTCCCGTGCCTGTACTGCAACGTGTCGGACTCCTGGCTGATGTCGCGGCGGCGGGAGCGGATGCTCATTACCGCCGCCGGCATTCTGACGGAACTGTTTCTCGCCGCGGTCGCGACGTTCGTGTGGTGGTTTGCCGTCGAAGGCCCGGTGCGGTCGTGTGCCCTCGCCGTGATGGTCGTCTGCTCGCTGAACACCTTGCTGCTCAATGGCAATCCCCTCATGCGCTACGACGGCTACTACCTGCTCTCCGACTTCGTCAATGTTCCGAATCTCGCGTCAGAAGCGTCCCGCGTGCTCAACCTCCTCTGGAGGCGCTGGGCTCTTGGGCTCACCTCGGCCGCCCCCCGCAGAGATTACCCCAACACCTTTCTGGCGATTTACGGAATCACCAGTTTTGGATACCGGCTGATTGTGTTTTCTGCCATCCTGCTGGTGATTCATTCACTCGCGCGGGAGTTCCGTTTACAGATCCTGGCGTGGATGCTGACGGCCGCCACACTGACCAGTCTGCTGCTTCCGATGATCCTCGCTGCCGGTCAACTACTGCTGTCTGCCCGTCAGCGGCGGCGAATGAAGCCTGCCCACCTGATGGTCACGGTGCTGGCAATCTCGCTCCTTGCCGGCATCGTGTGGGCACTCCCGTTGCCTTTTCACATCGAAGCACCGCTGCTCGTCGAGCCGGGAGCCGCCGAAAACATCGTTGTCACGACTCCCGGAATTCTCGAGTTCGCAGCGGCGGAAGGGACCGCTGTCCAGCCGGGAGATCTCGTCGCCCGCCTCCGCAATCCGGAACTCAGCCGACAACGGGATCAGTTGCAGGCACAGTCCCATCTGCTGACACGCAAGCTGGAAGTGCTGATGTCGGCCCGCGGCACCAGCGAGGAGGCGGCCGCAGGCATTCCGGCAACGCGAAAAGCAATCGAGGATGTGAGTGAAAGGCTGCGGGCACTCGACGAAAACCTCGCCCGGCTGGAATTGCGGGCCGGCCGCCCCGGCATCGTCGCACGGCCGCGAAACGTACCGACCCGCGGCGGTGACCGCGAACAGGCCCGCAGCTGGAGCGGATCACCACTCGACCCGTCAAATCTTGGTTGCTACCTGGAACCGGGGACGATGCTCTGTCTGATCTCCGCCCCCTCCGATCGCGTGGCCACCCTGTATCTCGATCAGCAGGACGTTCCCTTCACGCGAGAGGGGCAGTCCGCCGAACTGCTCGTTACCGGAATGCAGGATCGCACGCTGTACGGGCGGGTCGCCCGAATCTCGCCCGTGCCCGTCGACGAAGTTCCCCGCGAACTGGCGGCCCGGTCACTGGTGCCGATCGATCGTTCGAATACCAGTGCGCGGCCGCTGGTCCCGCTGTACCAGGTCCGCGTTGAACTGGACGAACCGGAATTCGATCCGTCCCTGTTGCCACGGTGGAGCACCGGGAAGGGACGCATCGCTCTCGCCCCGCAGCCGCTGGGAGACCGGTTGTGGCGGGCCGTACGGAACACGTTTCACTTCGAGTTGTAGGTCGTACCGCCGGGAGCGTGTCTGACGCCGTGAATCTGCAGGCGATCGACAACCTGCTGTCTGGCCGGGATCGCACCCTGCCGGCAAGAACACTGCGGGGGCTGCTCTCGCTGGCATCCCCCGTGTACGGGCTCGGCACGATCGTGCGGAACATGGCGTTCGATCGCGGCTGGAAAACGGTCCATCGCGTCATGCGACCGGTCATCAGCATCGGCAATCTCACAACGGGAGGGACCGGAAAAACGCCCGTCGTCGCCTGGACTGTCCGGCAGCTGCAGATGACGGGCGTGCAACCGGCGATTGTCAGTCGCGGCTACCGGTCGCTGGATGGTGTGGCCAACGACGAGAAGCGACTGCTCGACATCCTCTGCCCCCATGTCCCGCATATTCAGCACGTCGATCGAGTCGCTGCCGCTCAGCGTGCGATCGTGGAGGCACACGCTGAAGGCATCGTGCTCGACGACGGGCTGCAGCATCGCCGTCTGCATCGGGATCTCGACGTGATCCTGGTCGACGCTCTCAATCCCTGGGGATACGGGCACCTGTTGCCGCGGGGACTCCTCCGTGAGCCGAAACGGGGGCTGCAACGAGCGGGACTCGTCCTGCTGACGCGCGTCGACCAGGCCGATCCGCGGTCGCTGGAGACGTTACGCAACGAGATTCGCCGCCTGACGGGCGCTCCCCTCGCCGAAGTCCGGTTCGTCGCGGCAGGACTCCGCACGATGGCGGGAGAATCCCGACCGCTCAGTTCGCTCTCACCGGAACGCACCGGAGCATTCTGCGGGATCGGCAATCCGCTCGGCTTTCGACGGACGCTGCAGGACGCAGGACTGGAGATGCCCGACAACCGGTTTCGCATCTTTGCTGATCATCACGATTATTCCCCGGCCGATCTCCGGGAACTGGGGCAGTGGGTGCGGGATCAGGGGCTCGAGGCGGTCGTGATGACCCAGAAGGACCAGGTCAAACTGGGGGACGCCGATATCGGTGCGCCCCTGCTGGCACTGGAGCTCGAAGTCGACTTCGTCTCGGGCGAACAGACGGCCATCGGCTTGATTCGCCAGGTCCTGGCGGCGGGGGACCCTTCCTGATCCGTATTGAAGAGGTCTGGAAAATCTGGGATAAACGGGATTGCTCCAGACCGCGTCCAATCGACGTGCGGCATTGTCGGCGGCGTCATCCTGCAGTGGTGCAGTGATCCATCGTCGTTGATGCCTCCCGGAACCCCTGGACGGGTTCGGGCCAGAATGAGACCGGTTGGACCTCACAGGGATGTGATCTGAGGCGGCATGGAGAGTCTGTCTCCCGATCTGGCGAAGCTGCTCGACTCGCTCGGCTTATGTACGGCGAGGGATCTCCGCCGCTGCGCGCGGCGGGTGAAGCGCCTCAGCCGTGGTCTGCCTTCCTTCGATTTTGTCTGGCTCGATGCGCTCCGGCAGGCAGGCCGCCTGACAGGCATGCAGGCCCAGTGGCTGGCCGACGGACGCGGAAACGAACTCGCCGTTGGACCGTATGTGCTCTCCGCGCGCTTGTCGGTCGAGGGGCCCCTGACTCACTACACCGCTCGCGATCGCAACACACGCGAGCAGGTCTTGCTGACAGAACTCGATGTCTCGCGAAGCGAAGCCGATCCACTCCTGGACCGCCTGCACCAGTTGACGGCCAGACTGGCTGAAATCAACCACCCCTCATTGCGACTCCCCTATGCAGCAGGGCGCGACGGACACCGGATCGCGGTCACAGCCACGGGTGCCCAGGGACAGACGCTGTTCGAACTGCTCACGCGGCGAGGACGATTTCCGGTCCCGGTGGTGATCGCCATGGCCCGCCAACTGGTCTCGGCACTGGCGACCCTCGAACGGGCGGACGTGATTCATGGAGATCTCCGTTGCGGGAACGTCATGCTCACCCGCGATGGCACGGCCATCCTGCTTCATACTGGCCTGCTGATGTGCCACTCCCCCCAGGTGAGCATTCACGGCGGGCTGCCTGCGGGCAGCTACGACGCGGTCGCCCCCGAACTGATTGGCCGACACGCCGCCCGCTCGACAGCGACGGACATGTATGCGTTCGGCTGCCTGCTCTGGGAGCTGCTCTCCGGCCGGCCGGTCTTCGTTCTCGGTGACCCTCTGGCGAAACTGATTGCGCATCGCAGCCAGCGTGTGCCGCCCGTGAGCGAGCGGAATCCGCTGGTTCCGCCGGCTGTGGCCGAGATCATCCTGTCACTGACGGACCCGGACCCCGGGGGACGTCCGCGGACCTTCCGACAACTGGAAGAACAGTTCGGACGCAGCGGCCCGGCAGATCGCGCCCTGCTGAGACGGTTCGCACGCACCTTCGAATCCGCTGCTCCGCGGCTCGCCGGCGACAGCGTGACACCCGGACCACGCACGACATCACAACTGGTCACCGGACTGCTGATCATTCTTGTCGCCTGCGGTGTGGCTTTTCAGCTTGGAGGAGAAGTGCCGTGGGCGAAAAGCGCCGGTGCCGTGACGGAAGAAGCACGAGTCCCGGCTGCGGGGCAGACTCGACAAGCCTCCGCAACCCGCGAATCGGACGGAACCGCCAACGACACCGATGTGGCTCGTCCACTCCCGGATCCGGATGCGTACGGGGCCATACTGCTCAGCGGTCCTGGTCCCTTTGCAGCTTCGGAGGTGTCGAGCACACAGCCGCTCGTGATCCGTGCGGCCGAAGGGGCCAAACCGGTGATCGTGGTCACCGAGGCTCCCTGGCGGCTCTCTGCTCCGATGGTCGTTCTGGACGGAGTGCACATCACTGGCGCGCCGGCGAGTTCTGCGAATGAACCACTGCTGGACGTTGCCTCGCAGGATCTGGGATTTGAACGCTGCCGGATCATCGACGCGTCCACGTCAGCGGCGGCAAGGCCGTCGCTGATTCGCTGGCGGATGCAACAATCGGCAGATTCGATCGGCGGACGGCTCGGCTTGGCCCAGTCTGTGTTGATCGGAGCCGGCGCTGCGATCGACTGTGAGTCGGTCCCGCGATCGCTGCTCGCCAGACATGTCCTGCGCACCGGGGGGAGTTCACTGC
>CAZUXX010000044.1:0-11934 GCA_964624215.1 uncultured Planctomycetaceae bacterium | reverse complement strand
AACGCGTTCCGAGTAAACGTCGTAACGACGCCGTTCGATCTCGTCGAGCAGCCCTCCGTAGATGTGAAACATCGCCGTCAGGATGCGCTGCCCCGGACGCGACAGATGCTCAAACAGGTGCCCGGCTCGATCGTAGTACGCCCGGGCCCGCGCCACCTCGAAGCTCATCAGTTGCTCAAACGCCGGGTTGCGCGTGCGGCGGCGGATCTCCTCAGGACCGTAACCAAACCGGTCGAGATCCTCATGCGGAAGGTAGACCCGTCCCCGGTCGGAGTCTTCTGCCAGATCCCTCAGGATGTTCGTTAACTGAAACGCCGTTCCACAGTCGATGGCCGCCTGCCTGACTCCCGGTGAGTCGGTGAAGCTCCAGATGTGCAGGCAGCACAGCCCGACCGCTCCCGCCACCTGATAGCAGTACCGCTCCAGATCGCCGAAGCACTCGAACCGCGTCGGCTGCAGATCGGTCTCGACTCCGTCGATGACATCGAACAGATACTGCTCCGGGATCCCGCGGCGCTCGACGAGCTCTGCCGTCGCCTGCAGTACGTCGCCTCCTGCCGGAGCCCCCTCCAGCACTTCCCCCCTCAGGACACTCCGCAGGTTCTGTCTCCAGCGCTCCAGGAGTTCGGCCCGCATGTCGACCGACGCAGCGTCGTCATCTCCCAGATCGTCCGTGATCCGCATGAAGGCATACAACACGCACATGTCGCGACGCATCAGCCGCGGCAGGGTCAGGAACGACCAGTAAAAGTTACGCCCTGTCCGCCGTGCCAGTCGGCAGCAGGACGCAATCGACTCGGCGAGCGACTCAGACATGAGGACCGGAAGAGGTGGAAGCTCGTCGGGAGAACAGCCGGGTGGCACGACGCCACAGACAGAGAAGTGCCACGCCGGCAAGTGCCCGCTTGGTGACCACGGGCCGCCGCTCCCACACACGATACTCGATCCGCTCGATCTCCCGCAGGATCAACAGTCCCCCCTGGGCAAACAACTCGATATCGAGCTTCAGACGACCGGGCATCACGTCCACCAGTGGCAACCCGTCCAGCAGGTACTGCCGCGCCCGGTTGACCTCAAATTCCATCAGGCCGAGAAAACCGGGCGTCGTCTC
This sequence comes from uncultured Planctomycetaceae bacterium, assembly GCA_964624215.1. GTDB lineage: Bacteria > Planctomycetota > Planctomycetia > Planctomycetales > Planctomycetaceae > CAZUXX01. The sequence continues at coordinate 10,823 of CAZUXX010000044.1, read as the reverse complement.
CCGCTGCCGTAGCATCTCCCGCGTGTAGCCGTAACGTTCCCGGTCCTCAGCCGGCAGGTAGACCCGCCCGATGTCGAAGTCACGGGCGACATCCTGCCACATGTTGGCAAGCTGCAGCCCGGTGCAGATGGAGTCCGACCACGCCACGTTCTGCTCGGTCACCCGCTCACAGAGGGCCAGCACGATCCGCCCGACCGGATCGGCACTCCGCCGGCAGTAGTCCCGCAGCTGGTCGAACGTCTCGTACTCCGTCACCTCCTGATCCTGCAGAAAAGCCGAGATCAGGTCGGCAAACGGCGTTTCGGGAATCCCGAATCGTTCGATCGTCGGCTGCAAAGCGACAAATACCGGATGCTCGGCGTCCCCCCGATAGCAGCGTGCCAGTTCCTCCCGCCACCAGGCCAGCAGCCTGCGGGATTCCTCCTGATCGCCGATCTCGTCACCAAGGTCGTCTGCCCACCGGCAGAACGCATAGACATTGAAAAAGTGTTGATGCAGTCGCCGCGGAAGCAGTCGACTCGCAATCGGAAAGTTCTCGTAGTGCCCGCGGGCCAGAGACCGGGTGTACGCTTCGGCTTCGGCGAGTGACACTCTCTCGCAGCCTTCCGGCCCCCAACGACGTAAATCGTCGGTGACACTCACGACTCATCCTTCCCGGGCACAAGCGACATCGCCCCCGCCTCAGACTCCCACACGCTGACGCCATTCGGCAAGGGCCCGTTGCACCGGCTCACGCCCGCCCGAACCCTCGCTGACGAGAGCCGCCACGGCATTCCGCGTCCCCAGAACTTGACGAACATCATCATCAATCGCCGGATTGGCCGCCCTGAACTCCTCGGCAGTCAGATCGGCAAGCCGGCATCCTCGCCGCTCGCACTCACCCACCAGCCTGCCGACAATCTCGTGTCCCGACCGCATCGGGATCCCCTTGCGAATCAGGTACTCCATCAGCGCAGTCGCATCGAGGAATCCATCCTCAAGTCGCGCCTCGATGCGGTCCCGATTGAGTCGCGCATGGGCCACGATCTGCGGCGCCAGTTGCAGGCAGGCCTCCATCGTGTCGATGGCGTTGAAGGCCGCAAGCTTGTCTTCCTGCAGATCACGGTTGTAGGCCAGCGGGAGCCCCTTGACCAGCACCAGCAGTTGAGACACCGCAGCAATGACACGGGCCGACTTGCCCCGGATCAGCTCCAGCACGTCCGGATTCTTCTTCTGCGGCATGATCGACGACCCGGTCGTGTAAGCATCCGGCAGCGTCAGAAAACCGAACTCCGTAGTGCACCACAGAATCCATTCCTCCGCCCACGCGCTCAGATGCACGGCCACCAGCGACAGGGCCGAGACCAGCTCGATCAGGTAATCGCGATCACTCGACACATCCAGACTGTTCGCGGCAACCGACGCGAACCCGAGCAGCTCCGCCGTCAGCTGTCGATTGATCGGCAGGGTCGTCCCCGCAAGCGCCGCCGCTCCCAGTGGTGAGATGTTCACCCGCTTGCGGCAATCTGCCAGCCGCTCGCGATCACGCTGGAACTTCTCGCACCAGCACAGCCAGTAGTGCACCGCCATCACCGGCTGAGCCCGTTGCAGATGCGTGTACCCGGGCAGCACAACATCGGCATCGGCTTCCCCGCGCGAGACAAACGCACGCTGCAGTTCAAGCAGATGATCATCGAGCCGGTCGATCGCATCCCGCACGTACAGCTTCAGATCGGTCGACACCTGATCGTTGCGACTGCGGCCGGTATGCAGTTTCCGCCCGACATCGCCAATCCGCTCGATCAGTCGCGATTCGATATGCATGTGGATGTCTTCCAGTTCCTGCCGGAACGGAAGCTCACCACGCCGGATCTCCTCCAGGATCGCATCCAGATGTTCGACGATCTGGTCCCGCTCCTCCTCCGTCAGCAGGCCCACCTCGGCGAGCATCGTCGCGTGCGCTTTCGACCCGCGGACGTCGACCTCCGCCAGTCGCGAGTCGAACGAGATCGACTCCGTAAAGGCCTCCACAAGCTGATCGGTCGGCTGATCGAACCGTCCCCCCCACGCTTTTCCGCTCACTCGGCTCTCCTGCTGGCTGCACGCTGCGTCGAATCACGGCCGCAACATAGCGCCGGCCGTTTGAATTGGAAAGTGTTTGACAGCGGTCGCGCAGCCCCCTTAGCGTCGATTCCAAACCCGGTTCGAGCAACCCCGGACCGGTCTGACGAGTTCTTCCGGCTGGATTCTACGATGCCCGACCCCGCTTCTCACCGCCTGATCCGCAGGGCGTTCCTGCTGGTGCTGGCGTTGTCCCTGTTTGTCGTGTCCCGGGTTCCTGCCGAGATTCCTGCCGAGGTTCCTGTTCCTCCACCACTCGAACCCGGGCTGCTCCCCCCTCCTCCGGTTCTCGTCATCGAGCCGCCGCAGACCGCCGACGACTCTGGCGAACGGCCCGACCCGAAACGGCCCGGCATCGTGGTCGACCCGCTCGCTCCTCCCCCGGTAACCCCTTCTGCTGCCACGCAGCCACGGTCGGTCGTCCATGAAATCCCGGGCGGAACCCTCACGCATTTCCCCGAAGAGAACTGGTCGGTCGTCGTCATGCCCCGGGCGAAAAGCGACATGCAGAAGCGGGCGGCCGACTATCGCGCCCTCTACGCTTCTCTCCCCTTCCATCGTGCCGAATATCTGGCAAACCCCGGGTACCGACACGAAGCGACCATGGAGCTGCTGATGGGGCAACTTCGCCCCAAAACCATTGTCAGCAACTACACGCCCCAAGTGATCCCCACGCCCACCTTCGACGTCTACCAGCCCTATCGCTATTCGCAGACCGAACTGTACTACCGCTGGCGCCCGGCCATCGGTGGCTACAACTGGGGTTTCCACGTAGCACCCTCCTATCCGGCGTATCCTCCATTGGCACCGTATGCAGATCCTCTTCTCGACTGAGCAGCCCAGGTTGACTGAAAAGGCGAAGAACGATCGGCGGCCGGGTGAATTTTCCTCACAACTGGCGCCGTGGACGTCGGCGAAGTCCTCGGCCCCGATCCCCGGCAAACTCGCTTGAAGTCCAGCGACCTGCAATCGACGATGCAGCCGAGGCGGCCTGGCCGCCAGGTCTCTGAACGTCGAGGACACAGTATGGCTCGGTCAGTCGATCCGCACGGGGACTGTAACCGCCGTCACGCTCTGAAAACGATCGGGGGTGTCGCAGTGACCGCACTCGCAGGCTCCGTCACTGCCGGCGAACGAGACTGGGCAAAGCCGATCCATGACCTGTTCTGCCGGTTCCTGAATGCGAACGGAGCTCCCGGAGCGGCATTCGCCGTCGGACGCGGATCGAAGCTGCTCTTCGCCCGGGGGTATGGAATCGCCGATCCTGATCAGAAAACGCCAGTCCACGCCGATGCCCTGTTCCGAATCGCCAGCATCTCGAAACCGATCACAGCCGTCGCCATCTTCCGGCTCGTCGAGCAAGGAAAACTGAACCTCGACGATCGCATTACGGAATTGCTCGAACTCGACGGCTACCGGGATGAGCGCTGGAGCCGCATCACGATCCTGGACCTGCTGCGGCACACCGGTGGCTGGGATCGGGATGCCGATGGCGATCCGATGTTCCGTTCGGTCCAGATCGCCCGGCAGTTTGACGTCGAGCCACCCGCACAGACCGAACACATCATCCGCTGGATGATCACCCGCCCACTGAACTTCGATCCCGGCTCGCGCTACTCCTATTCCAACTTCGGATACTGCCTGCTCGGCCGGGCGATCGAACGCGTGACCGCGATGTCCTATGCCGACGCGGTCCACAACCTCGTCTTCGCACCCATCGGCGTCACGCGCGCCCGGCTCGGGAAGACGCGACAGACAGCCCACGGTGAAGTCCGTTATGTCGAGAAGCCGGGAACCACCGGCCGCTCGGTCTTCCCTCCGGTGGGGGAGCCGGTCCCTCTCCCCTACGGAACCTTCGCGCTGGAGCCGATGGATGCGCACGGCGGTTGGATCGCCTCCGCTCCGGATCTCGTGCGGTTTGCCTGCATGCTCGATGCCGATGATCCCGCAAAACGGCTGCTGAGTCCCGAGCACCTGAAACTGATGTTCGCCCGTCCCGATGGTCGTGCCGGTCATAACGACGACGGATCGCCCAAGCCGGTTTGCTACGGTTGCGGCTGGAGCGTGCGGACAGTCGACGATTCAAACCGCATCAATACCTGGCACAGCGGTGCACTCGACGGAACCTCGACGATTCTCGTCCGGCGGCACGATGGATTCCGTTGGGCGGTCCTCTTCAACTCGCGGCGTGCTTCAGCCTCGCGCGAGTTGGCCAGCCTGATCGACGGACCGGTTCACGAGGCGGTCAATGCGGTGACCGATTGGCCGGAGGACGACTTGTTCCCGGCGTTCCGGCAAGGATAGTCTGAAGGGTCGAAGCCCGTCCGTCGTCAGGTACACCGAGATGTCCCAGCCCCGCAACGTTCTGAATACCGAGCTCGAACCCTGCTCGTTCGAACCGCTCACTGGTTTCTACCGCGATGGGTGCTGCCGGACCGGTCGCGACGATATCGGGATGCACACCGTCTGTGTGCAGGCGACCGAGTCGTTTCTCGAATTCTCCCGACGGGTCGGCAACGACCTGTCGACACCCATTCCCGAGTACGATTTCCCGGGACTGAAACCGGGTGACCGCTGGTGTCTGTGCTGCCTCCGCTGGAAAGAGGCCTTCGAGGCGGGCGTCGCCCCGCCGGTTTATCTGGAAGGGACTCACATCTCGGTTCTGGAGTTCGTCGATCTCGAAGTCCTGCAGGATTTCGCAATCGACTGACCTGTGTCGTTTCACACCGCCAACTTGTTTCCTGTCCTGTCGGCGCTTCACTCCCGCGAACCCCGGTTCGCTCGATACGCAGGGCTGACTTGAACTTGTGCCGATTCCATCGGACACTGTGGATGCAATAGTCATCCCGGGTCTCTGGGGCTGGCCTCCAAAGCGAAGCCACGTCACTTTCATTACTTCAATAAAAATCTCCCCGGCAACGCGTGTTGCGCCGATAACAGACAAGAGTGGATTTTTTTGCAAAGCCGGCGACGCCTGCACAGGTTGCTGGAGCACCTCTATTTCCTGGAGCACTCTATCCAGCCACGCTCGTGGCGAAAGCGGCAGATTCCGGGCCGGCGTTCGTTTCCCGTTTCTTCGTCTTCAGGAGCTTCCCATGAATCGTTCGCGACACGGAAGAGCCGGATTCACTCTCATCGAACTGCTCGTCGTGATTGCCATCATCGCAATCCTCGTGGCGCTGCTGTTGCCGGCCGTCCAGCAGGTGCGAGAGGCCGCTCGCAAAAGCCAGTGTCAGGACCATCTGCACAACCTCGTGATTGCCATGCACAACTACGAGGGGAGCATGAAGGTCTTTCCGCCCGGCGCCATCTGCGACTTTAACGCCGATCCCCCGGCCGGCCAGGTAGGCTCATGGGAAACAACCTGGGCCATCTCGCTGCTGCCTCACATCGAACAGAAGCCCCTCTTTGACATGTTGTCCCCTCTGATGCAGACAACCAGAGCGAGCCGCTTCCCCGACGCGGTGCCCGAAACCGACACGCCCATCTCGGTCTACATCTGCCCGTCCGATTCGTTCAGTCCCAAACAGACCGGCCGCTGGGGAGCCACACACGACTACAACGACGGATTCTGCATCAACTATTCCGCCTGCATGGGAGACACCAAGCTCGATTCAGCAACCGACGACAACCGCCAGGCGACACGCGGGATCTTCCTGCACCGTGTTTCGAACGCAATGCGGGACATCATCGACGGGACTTCCAACACGATCATGTTTGCAGAACACATCGCTGTTCCCGACACCACGAGCGAACGCGACTGGCACGGCCGCATGTACCGCGGCAAACACCTCGGTGTTCTGTTCAGCACTCTCGAACCGCCGAACACCCAGATTCCTGACGAACTGATCCGATGCGACGACTCGAACCCGTTCGTTCCGTGTACGAACGGGATCGGCAATCCCAATGTCATGTACTCCCGCAGCCTTCACGCCGGTGGAGCCCAGGCTGCTCTGGCGGACGGGAAGGTGACCTTCTTCTCGGAAAACGTCGACCGAACCGTCTTTCACGGGCTGGGAACGCGTGCCAATCGCGAAGCTGTCAGCGTGCCGTAGGTGACCACGGCGAGACTGCCGTCTGAGGCCCTGTTGTGAAACCTCACCGCCGCGTACGCACAATCCTGCACCTGTGCAGGAGGACGCTGTCGGCTCCGCGATCCGTTTCCCGAACTCGCTCCGGTCTTCGCTCAGTTTCCGCTTCGATCTTCCCCGCGAGACATTTCCCTATGTCGATCCAGACGCTTCGCATCCAGCTTCTGACGTTTGCTGTCGCAGTCAGCCTTCTCGGCTGCGGAGACTCGGGACCGCCTTCGCGAAAGATCAGCGGCACGGTGACGTTCGACGGCGCTCCCGTCGCCGATGGACAGATCACCATGCGGGACAGCGACCCCCAGATGCCGGCCAACTCGGCCCGGATCGAGAATGGCAAGTACTCGATGGATGCCACCCTCGGCGAAAAGACCGTCCACATCGTCGCCTACCGCGACACCGATGAAGACGACGGCCTGGGGGGCAAAGTCCGCGAGCAGTACATTCCCGAACGCTACAACGAGAAGTCCGAACTGAAGGTGACCATCTCCAACGACGGGGCAGCCTCGCACGACTTCTCCCTCGAAGCCCCCTGATTCGTCCAGAAGACTGGCCTGCGTCCCGTACACACCTCAGGATGCAAGGCATGACCAGAATCATCGGGTACGACGCACGTTGCGTCTCAGAAGCCCTGCGGTCGGTCTGGACCCCCGCTCGTCGACAGGAGTTTCTGCTGCGCACCGACGTCGAGGTGCCACTTTCGACAGATCCACTTGTCTGGCCCTCCGTCGTCGACTGGGGACTCGCACCCGATTTCACGCCACGAACCCGACACGCCCTGATGCTCGATGGACTGCCCGTCCCCGAGCAGTTCCGAAACGAGAGGAACCTCTGGCCGTCCCTGCCCGATATGATGGCCAGACTCGAGTCGCAGCCCCTCGACGAGAGGTTCGTTCCTTACTGGACCATCGCCATCTGCACCAGGACCCGCGTCGAACGCACGCCTCCCGGCGCAAACGCGGAGCGACTCGGCTACGACGTGTCCGACAGTTGCCTTCAAAGCGTGGTTTCTCACTCGGGATATACCGTCGTCGAAGCACGTCTGCTGCGAAACGTGTGGCGATCACGACTGAACCGGTGGCACCTCTTCGATGACCACGCCGAGGCGACACGCTTCGCGACCTCGATCGCCGATCTCCGGTCTCCGGAATACGGTCCCTTCCAGATTTACGGAGTTTGGCGCCTGACCTGACGATCGTCCCGCCCGGGCTTCATGATCCCCGCTTCAATGTCGACTTGCGCGTCGACTCCTGCGAGGCTCTCGGTGATGGACACCTGCTGCGTGGCAGTCTGGGGCATGGGGCAGGCCAATAAAAAAGCGGCGTCTTTCCCCGTGAGGAAGAAAAACGCCGCTTGTGCAGGAATCAGGTTGTCGCCGTGAAGGTGATGATGCCGACCGCGCTGGGCGGGGCAAGAGCAAGTCACCAGGTGTTGTTGAGCGCGGACGGAGGCAGGATGCCCTGTTCCACCATCTGCTTGCTCGCGTCGTGATTCCCTGGAGATAGATCGCACGCGTCGGCTTCACCTCCCACACCCTCCGCTGACGACCTTTCGCTACCTTGATAGCAGTCGCCCGCCGCGGATTCACACTCGTCGTGGTGTTGGAATCGGGGCTGTCCGGAACAGCGCCCGCAGCGACGCTCCGGCGAGCGTCACCTATGTATTGTCCCGGTCCCATCGCCGCGAAGACCGCGGCGAGTCCCTATCATGATCCCCGCTTGTTCCCTTCGTGACTCGGTACGAGCCGACAGTATCCCGGCAGGTTGAGGCCTCACATGATGAAACACGTTCTGTTTGCCTGGTTGCTGCTCTCCGCGCAGGTTCTCGGCGAAGAGTCGGGCTGGAAAACTGCCCGGGTCATCCCCGCTGCAGAAGCGATTCAGGCCGCTGCAGCCGACGAACGCTGCTTTTACGCGATCAGCAGTACACAGGTGGCGAAGTACGATCGTCAGACGGGGCAGCGCATCGCCCTCAGCGAAGGCAAGGCCGAGCATCTCAACAGCGGTTTCTTCCACAATGGCAAGCTGTACTGTGCTCACTCGAATTTCCCGAAGAAGCCGGAACGCAGTGAGATCTTCGTCCTCGATCCCGACACGATGAAGCTCACCGTCTGGAAAAACTTCGGCAACTACGATGGCGCAAACGGCGGAGGCAGCCTCACCTGGGCAATCCGTCACGACGGCCACTGGTGGTGCAATTTCGCCCGCTACGGGGACGACAACAAAGGCACCTTTCTCGTCCAGTTCAACGACGACTGGACCGAACGCTCGCGCTGGACGTATCCCGACGAAGTCATCAGCAGGCTGGGCAGACACAGCCTTTCAGGGGGCCTGTGGCGCAACGGATTGCTGCACGTCACCGGCCACGACGACCGCGTCATCTTCCGGTTGAAGCTCCCCGAGTCGGGGACGGTCCTCGAACTGGTCGACGAACAGCCTGTCCCGTTTGCCGGTCAGGGCTTCGCAGTCGATCCCGTCACCAACGGCCTCATCGGTATCGACCGGAAACGCCGCGAACTCCTGCTGGCCGAGCCGGACATCAGAAAGTTCTGACCGGATCGCCGAGCGTTTGGTACCCAGGCAGCGTTGATGGCAGTCCAGACAGCCCACACGTTGCCTGCTGCGTTCCGGAGTCCATCCTCTTCATTCGGGAGGACACTTCCCGTTGCTCTCGCCGGGCCCGGCTTCACACCGCCCGCGCCTGACGCTTGCGATCCGTCTCCCGCAGAAAGATTTTCCGCAGGCGGATCGCCTCCGGAGTCACCTCGACGTACTCGTCAGCCTCGATGTACTCCAGTGCGATTTCAAGACTCATCTCGCGGGGGGGCTCGAGCAGGATCGCATCGTCGGCTCCCGCCGAGCGGATGTTCGTGAGCTTCTTCTCGCGAATCGGGTTCACGACCAGGTCGTTCTCCCGCGAATTCTCACCGACGATCATCCCTTCATAAACGTCCGCACCCGGCCCGATGAACAGTTCCGCACGTTCCTGCAGCTTCCACAGGGCGTAAGCCGTAGCCTTGCCGGTGTCCTGCGAAACCAGCACGCCGTTCTTGCGTCGCGGGACTGCCCCTTCGCTTCGCTGGAAGCTGTCAAACCGGTGATGAATGACTGCCTCCCCGCGGGTGGCATTCAGCAGCCGCGTCCGCAGCCCGATCAGCCCCTTAGCCGGCATCAGAAACTCGAGGTGCGTGTGTGACCCGGTCCCCGCGTTCATCGTTTGCAGCTGACCACGCCGCGAGGTGACGATCTCCATCACCGAACCGACCTGCTCCGTGGGAACATCGATCTCCAGCACCTCGAACGGCTCATGCCATTTGCCGTCGATCTGCTTGCGAATGACCTCCGGCTTGCCGACCGAAAGCTCATAGCCTTCCCGCCGCATCGTCTCGATGAGAATCGACAGGTGCAGCAGGCCGCGGCCCGAGACCTTGAAACAGTCCTTGTGCCCGGCTTCCTCGACCCGCAGCGCCACGTTGGACTGCAGTTCGCGTTGCAATCGCTCGCGAAGGTGCCGGCTCGTCAGAAACTTCCCGCTCTTGCCCGACAGGGGAGACGAGTTGATGGTGAACACCATCGACAGCGTCGGTTCATCAACCTCGATCCGCGGCAGTGCCACCGGTGCCCGGGCGTCGGCAATCGTGTCGCCAATGTCGACATCCGGCAGCCCGACCAGAGCGACGATGTCCCCGGCCCCGGCCGAATCCGTCTTTCGCCGCCCCAGCTTGTCAAAGACTTCGACGGCTTCGACGGTCGCATTGATCGAAGTGTTTCCACTTTTGATGACGGCGACCTTGTCACCCGCCTTCACCTGCCCGCTGTTGATCCGGCCAACGACGATGCGTCCGACGAATTCCGACCAGATCAGACTGGTCGCCATCATCTGGAACGGAGCATCGACATCGACCTCCGGACCGGGAATCGTCTCCAGCACCAGATCCAGGAGCGGAATGATCGTCCCCGAGCGTGCATGCGGGTCGTCCCCCGCGAAACCGGCCCGTCCACTGGCGTACACATGAGGAATCGACAGCGGATCCTCCGCTCCCAGATCCTCCAGCAGGTGCAGCGTTTCGAGCAGCACGTCCTCGGGACGGCATTCGGGACGGTCGATCTTGTTGACGACGATCAGCGGCTTCAGACCGACTTCCATCGCCTTCGTAAGGACAAACCGCGTCTGCGGACGCGGGCCTTCGAACGCATCGACCAGAATCAGGGCACCATCCGCCATCCTCAGGACCCGTTCGACTTCACCGCCGAAGTCGGCGTGTCCCGGGGTGTCGATCACATTGATCTTCACCCCCTTGTAGACCAGCGAAATGTTCTTCGCGAGGATGGTGATGCCGCGCTCACGCTCCAGCTCGTTCGAATCGAGGATGCATTGCTGGGCCAGTTCAGAGTCACGGAACTGCCCGCTCTGCCGCAACAGGGCGTCGACGAGGGTCGTCTTGCCGTGGTCAACGTGCGCAATGATCGCGATGTTTCGGATATCGTCCCGACGCATAAGTGCCTGCTGCGAAAGAGCAAAATCGCATCCGAGAGGCCTCGCGGTCACCTGGGACCGGGCCTCCCGAGCGGCGGAGTTTAGCATCGTCCCGCCGTCAACCAGAGAAGATTCTCTCATTTTCATCGCTGACGAGAC
>CAZUXX010000043.1:7655-12048 GCA_964624215.1 uncultured Planctomycetaceae bacterium | reverse complement strand
TGCGCCGCCGATTGCAGCGCAGCCGGTTTCGCTAGACGTCGAGGATGCACTTCCTCCGTCGGCGGGAGATGAATTGCCGGTGGCGGTGCGTCCGCGGCCAATGAGTGTTGAAGAACTGCTTCGTTTCGGGATGGGACTCAACCAGCGGGAAGAAGCGGTCAAACAGCGGGAGGAGGCTGTCCAGCAGCAGCAGCTTCAGCTGAAGCTCGTCCTGGCGGATCTCAAGGGGGAGCAGGAGTCGATCGAAGGGCTTCGGTCGCATATTCAGCAACAGCTCCAGGCGGCAGACGGGATTCTTCGGAAGATTGAGGAAGCTCGCAGCAAGCTGGCGGCGGATCAGCTGGCCGCGCAGGAAGAGATTCGCACGATCCAGAACACCCGGATCGAGATCGAGGACAGTGCTCGCGAGAACATCAAGACGTCGGCGGAATGGATGCAGTCGATGGAGCCGGAGAAGGCGGCTGAAGTGCTGCGGGAGATGGCCAATGACGGACGGATGGAGACGGCGGTCAAGCTGCTTTCGCAACTTGAGGACCGGGATGTCGCCAAGATTCTGTCGGCTCTGGATGACGCGAAGCTGGTCGACCAGTTCATCGAGCGGTTTCACGATCTGAAGCGCCCCCCCAAGAGGACATCCCGCAGATAGTGGACGGGTGGGGGGATTGCGTGGCGTGAGGCACGTCACGGGCGGTGCGGGTGATACGGGACGAAGTCAACAGGCTCACGGATGAGTTCGACACAGATCCTCAACATCGCGCAGGACCTTTTGACGACGGCGATCGTGCTGTCGTTGCCGGCGATCGTGGTGTCGCTTGTGGTGGGGATCACGATCAGCGTTTTTCAGGCGGTGACGAGCCTGCAGGAACAGACGCTGACGTTTGCGCCACGGATCATTGCGGTGGCGGTGACGCTGGTGGTGTCGTTGCCGTGGATGATTCATGTCGCGACGTCGTTCACCGCGCGGATGATGCAGCACTTTCTCGAGGCGTCACGATGATCGAGATTGCTGTCTTGTCGTTCTCGCTCGTGCTGGTGCGCGTGGCTTCGTTCGTGGCGTTTCTACGGCCGTTCTCGACCGGGGGGATACCGAATACGGTCAAGATCGGGCTCGCGGTGGCGCTCACTGCGATCTGGGGGCCGCTCACGTGTTCGGACATTATGCCCCGCGTCGCGGGGGCAGTGACCGGATCTCAGGCGTGGTTCGAGATTGGCTGGATGACGGTGAGAGAAGCCCTGGTGGGGATGGGGCTGGCGTGGGTGCTGGGGCTGGTGTTTGTTCCGCTGCGGGTTGCCGGTGCGTACATCGCGCAGGAGATGGGTCTGACGATGGCGACGATGGCATCCCCGGTGGATCAGCAGAATTCGGACGTTGTGTCGCAGTTGATCGAGATGTTCGGCACGCTGCTGTTTTTCGCGCTGGATGCGCCGCACGCGCTGTTTCGCATCGCGGGGGCGACTCTGGAGACGTTTCCGGTCGGGACGCCGCTGCAGCTTCCGTCGCAGGAGTGGATTGTCGGGAGTGTGGCCGGGACGGAGCGGATTGGTCTGGAGATCGCAGCTCCGATCGGTGCAGGGCTGTTCATCACCAGCGTGCTGCTGATGGTGCTGATGCGGTGGTCACCGCAATTCAACCTGCTGACGTTCGGTTCGTCCTTCCGTCTGCTGGCGGGTCTGCTTTTGCTGGCGGTTCTGCTGCCGGATCTGATTCAGAGGATTGTCATTCTGTTGCATCACTGGAATCCCGCGTGAGTGGTTTGCGCGGGAGTGAGATTGTTCGACTGGTTTCCCTTTGTGGACTGACGGCGGCGGTTCATGGCCGAGTGGTCACACGACGACAAGACAGAAGCTCCGACACCGCGTCGCCGCGAGGAGGCGCGGAAGCAGGGGCAGGTTGCTGTCAGTCCGGATCTGACTTCGGCACTGACGCTTGGTGTGGCGACGCTGGGTCTGTGGCTGCTGGGTCCGCAGTTCGGGGAGCGTCTGTCGACGCCGCTCGAGGAGGTTCTGGGCACGCTCTCGGGTGGGGAGTGGGGTGTGTCGGAAACGCTGGTGTGGGGGCAGTGGTTTTTGAGCCAGTTCTTTGCCCTGACACTCGTGGCGCTGGCGGGACTGTTTGTCGTCGGGCTGCTGGCGTCGGCGCTTCAGGCGGGGTTGCACGTCACGACGGAGGCGCTGCAGCTGAAGTGGGAGCGGCTTTCGCCGGTGGAAGGGTGGTCGCGGCTGATGTCGATGGATGGAGTGGTTCGGGGTCTGATGACGGTATTGAAGCTTGTCGCTGCCGTCGTGATTTGCGGCGGGATTCTGTGGTCCCGCTCTCTCGATCTGCAGGCCGGGACGCGGGCGTCGCTTCCACAGGCCGTGCAGACTGCGTGGAGCATCGCACTGTCACTGTTGTTCGCGCTGGCAGTGGCTGCCCTCGTGATTGCAGCGGCAGACTACCTGTTTCGACGACTTCGGCACGAGCAACGGCTGCGAATGACTCGCAAGGAACTCAAGGACGAACTGCGGGACGACCAGGGGGATCCCCTGATTCGCCAGCGGCAACGCGCGCTGCAGCGGGAGAGGGCCACGGCCCAGTCTCTGAAAGATGTGGCGATGGCGACGATGATCGTCACGAACCCCACGCATATTTCCGTGGCGCTGCAGTACCGGTCGGGACAGCAGGGTGCTCCGAAAGTTCTGGCCAAGGGTCAGGGACGGATTGCGCTGCGGATCCGGGAGCTGGCGCGGGAACACGGCGTTCCGATTTACGAACAGAAGCCTCTGGCTCGTGCGCTGTATGCCCTGGTCGAAGTGGGCCAGGAGATTCCTGTGGAGTTGTATCACGCGGTGGCGGAACTGCTGGCCCGTGTGTACCGCCGTCGCCAGGCAGCCTGACGTTCCTTCTTCTCTGATCGAGTCGAGTCATGGACATCGCAACAATCATCGGGCTGGTACTCGGGCTGATCCTCGTGATCGGGTCCATTCTGCTTGACGGCGGGGGCATTGGTCCGTTCGTGAACGTCCCGTCGTTGATGATCACCGTCGGGGGCTCGTTTGCTGCGGTGCTGATCAACTTTCCGTTGAATAACGTGCTGGGGGTGGCGTCGGTGGTGCGCAAGTGCTTCACGGTGGCGCTCCCCTCCACCAGCGAGGTGATTGAACAGTTCAAGAACTATGCCGTCACAGCACGCCGCGACGGATTGCTGGCGCTGGAGAATGAGGTTGAGAAGGTCGACGACGAGTTTCTGCGGCGCGGTCTGGAGATGGTGATTGGGGGCAGCTCGCGTGAAGACCTGACGAGCATTCTCGAGATGGAGATCTCCTGTGTTGAGCAGCGTCACCAGACCGGTAAGAAGATTCTGGATGCGATGGCGGCGGCGGCCCCGGCCTTCGGGATGGTCGGGACGCTGATTGGACTGATCCAGATGCTCCGGACGCTGGATGACCCCAGCAAGATCGGTGGCGGAATGGCCACGGCTTTGTTGACGACGTTGTACGGGGCGCTGATTGCCAACCTGTTCTGTATTCCTCTGGCGGGAAAGCTGGAGGCCCGCAGCCAGGAGGAGGTGATGATTCGCGAACTGATGCTGACCGGGCTGACGTGCCTGGTGGATGGACATCCTCCCCGCGTGGTGGAAGAGCGGCTGCTGTCGTTCCTTTCACCGGGCAAGCGTCCGGTTCAGAAATCGCAGGCGGCGTGACGAGCGTATGTGAGTGTTGTTTCAGCCACCCGGTTTGTCGGGGAAGCAGTTTTCCTGCCTGATTGTTCTGGTCCATGGCCCGCAAACGTCCACCGCCGCAAACCTCCGGTGAGGTCCCCGCGTGGTTTATGACCTACAGCGACGTCGTCACGCTGATGATGACGTTCTTCATTTTGCTGTTGACGTTTGCCACGTCGGAGCCGGAGCGGTTTGAGCAGATGCAGTCGTCACTGTTCGGGCTGAATGGTCGGCCGGGGATTGCGGGTGAGAACGAGGAGGGTGTGGACCGGGAGGCGATTGTGCTGCGGATGCGTCCGAAGATTGCCCGGTTGACGACCCGGGGGAGCGAGACGCCTCCGATTTACACGGATCCGATTCGGGAATCCCTCGAGCGGGGTCTGACGGCATTGAATGAGCCGAATGACCTGGCCCGGGAGCAGCGGTTTCAGACTGAAGTGAATCTGCCGATGTTCGCGGATTCGCGTGGCGACCTGACCACGCTGGCCGAACAGCATCTGAAGATGCTGGCGCTGCAGATGCAGCGGTTGCCGCTTTCGGTGCATCTGGAGGTAACGCGGGACGAGGACGTTCCGATTGCGGTGCAGGCAGCGCAGTTCATGACGGCCAACTGGCAGATCCATCCGGCGCGGATGAGCGTGGGGGTTGGCGAGCCGTCTGCCGACGGCAGCCGGCGGCTCCGGTTTTTCATC
>CAZUXX010000043.1:2761-7645 GCA_964624215.1 uncultured Planctomycetaceae bacterium | reverse complement strand
TCGCGTCGTTATGTCGACGGTCCCCTCGTGGATCAGACAGGGGAGTGAGGCGTGTGTCGTGCATTGGGCAGAAAGGGGGCGACAGGACGATTGGCGGAAGCGGGTGCACGCAATGCCTGCCGAATGCTCTCGAGAGCGGGAGCTCTCACAACTGCAGGGGCCGTCTGACTGAAGAGAGCGTGTTGTTTCCCGGTTGGATTGCCGGTGGCCCATTCGCGATCTGTTGAACCTTTGCAAGTGTCATGGCACGAGACAAGAAAGCTCCATCGTCGGGACCGAACAACGGGTACCTGATCTCGTTTGGAGATACGATGACGGCGCTGTTGGCGTTCTTCATCGTGTTGAATTCTCTCGCGGAAGATCAGACGGGGGCCAATCTGTACCGCGGGACGGGTTCGTTCGTGATCGCGCTGGATTCGATGGGCCTGCCGGGGATCTTTAACCGTTCGAAGTCGGCTCAGGCGGTGCAGATGTCGGAGTGGGGTCCGTTGTATGTCACGCCGAACGAGTCCGAAGACCAGGATGATCAGAGGCCGGGCGGGTCGGATGAGGACAACGATCGCCGGCGGGTTGTGGATTACGAGCTCGAAGCGTTCCAGAGGTTTCTGAACGAGTTAGGTCGCGTGCACGAGATGCGTGCATTGCCGGACGTCATCGGGGAAGTGGCGTTCGACCACATGACACCGCTGCCTGCCCGGGGGCCGCTGCTGGGCGAGGAGCTCAAGGAGAGTGTGCGACAGGCGGCGCCGGTCCTGCAGCGTCCGGGGTATACCGTTGAGGTGGTGGTCTGGGCGACCTCTCCCGGGGCCGATGCGTGGAAGCGTGCGGCGTCGAATGCTGCACAGTTGAAAGAAGAGCTGGTGCAGTTCCTGCAGCTGGACGGGACTGCTGCGGCCAAGATCCGGTCGTCGGGACGCCCGTGGATCTCGTCAACCGTGGCTCGTCCCAGTGCGTCCATCCTGCTCCGGCGTGAAGAACCGCTGCTCGGCATCGAGGGTGGCAGCGGTGGCTTGAAGTGAGGGGTGGCGGGGTGACAGGCGGGCCGTGAACGCCCGGAGCTTGCGGACGCCGAGCATGGCGACGGCATGGCGGACACTGGCGATGGGCTGCAGCATTCCGTGAGCGGCGCGATTGACGGATTCGAGCAGTGCCTCTGCGAGAGGAGGGCAACTCTCGACGATGGCGGCGGCATCGCGGAGATCGGCCTCGTCGGTTGAAAGAGCCTCCCAGAGCTTCCCGATGACGTCCTGCGGGAGGATCTGGTGGGGAGGTCGGGTCGCGTGTTGCTGATCGAATCTCATCGTACTCATGGGATTGTCCGAGGTGACACGCCCTGTGTCTTTCAATCGGTTGTGGCGGTGGCGTCCGCCGCGAGTCATGTCAGAAACGGGATGATCGAGAAGTCGAACAGTCGGACAGCGGATGTCAGTGAAAACTGCAGCAGCGTCTGTTCTGCCTGCAGTTGCAGAACAGCCTGTGCGTAGTCGGTGCCCTGGACTTCGGTCAGGCGGGATTCTGCCGAGAGCAACAGGTCTTCGGTGCGTTGCTGCATGCTGTCGAGGGTCTGCAACGTGACCGACTGCTCACCGACAATGCCGAGCAGATGCGTCTGGATTCGCTCGATGTCTTCGAGGCGGCGCGAAAGGGCAGCATCCCGCTCGGAGGCGGGCAGATCGGCCAGGTTGCGCAGATCGGCCTGGAGTTGCGAGAGGACCTGGAATGCGTCTGCAGTGGCGGTCAGATCGACGTAGTCGGTGCCGCTGCGCAGGACGTTTTGCGTGTTCACATGAATGACGGATCCGTCGCGGCTGTCGATGAGGGTCTGGTTCGCTGAGAAGTCGACAGGGACTTCGGTCAACCCGCCATCGATCGAGGCAAATCCGCTCGCTGCCAGGTCGATCGTTCCGGAGAATCCGGGGGTCATGGCCGTGGTATCGAGGTGGACGATCTCGCCTGCGGGGCCGGTGACGACGAGATTGGTGTCGCTGCTGGTGAAGGCGACTTCTGGTCCGCCATTGAGTGAAACGGTTCCGGAGGTGCCGGTGCCGCTGGTGTCGTGGATGGTGAGGACGTGGGCCCCGGGGGGGCCGACGATGGTGTCGCTGCCGGTGCCTGTCCCGGCCTGGATTCCGGAGGTTCCGAAGAAGGAGGTGATTCCGTGGCGGATGTTGAGTTCCCGGACTCCCCGGGCGGAGCTGGTGCCGTTTGCCGGTGTGGCGCCGGTTGACCCGAGGATGAGTGTGTCGCCTCGACCGGTGGTGCGAAAGACGTCGGAGCCTGCGTAAAGAACCTGGAGCGACTCGCCGCCGATGACGCGGACGCCGGACTGGTGACTTCCCTGATAATGGGGGATGTCTCCGGGCTGGCTGGTCGTGAACGGGTCAGAGAGTGTATCGTCGCCTCCGAAGAGGGATTCACCTCCCACACGTGTGTTGGCGATGGAGGTGAGCCGCTGCAGCAGGCTGTCGATTTCCCGGGCGATGGCTTCGATTTCGGCCGGATCGGTTGCCTGGCGTCCCTGCAGGGCGAGGGACTGCGCTTTGACGAAGACCTGCTGTGCTTCGAGCACCGCCCGGTGCGACGTATTCAACTGGTTGCGGGCGGTGCCGATGGCATCGCGAGTTGCTTCGAGGCTGCGGATGACGGACTGCTGATGCAGGATGAGCCGCTGTCCCGCGGGGTCGTCCGAGGGTTTCGCGATGCGTTTTCCGCTGGAGATCTGGGCCTGCAACCTGGCCGCGTTCGCTGTCTGCCGGGTGGCCTGAGCGCGGTTGTACGCGAGCAACTGGTTGAACGTGACGCGTTGCATGACGAGTGGATTTCGGGAACGGACGGGGCCAATCGAACGGGTTCCGGTTCTTTTCGCGGCGGTTGATGACTCGCTGCCTGCCCCACGGCGGGCCCCGATGACGTGACAGGCGTGTCGGGATCACTAGCGGATCAGGAGCAGGAGATCCTGCATGGTCTCGTTGACCGAGGAGACGAAACGTGCGGCTGACTGGAAGGATTGTTGAAACTGCAGCATCAGCAAAAGTTCTTCATTGGGATCGACTCCGGAGAGGGAATCACGTTGCTGATGCAGTCCGGCATCGACGGATTGAATTTGTGCGGTTTCGGTTTGCGTCGACTGGACTTCGAGTCCGACGAGCGCGACGAGATTGGGGAGACGGGAGTCGATCGTCTCTGACTGCCCGGACGGGTTGTTGCGGACTTCGAGGAGTCTGACGATGTTGGACGAATCTCCGGCTGCTCCACTTTGTGAGCTGGCGAGGGAGCGACTTCCTGAAAGGAGATCGGAAGCGACGGCGTATTCCCCCGGGAACCTTCCGGAGAAGAAGGAGTTGATTCCGAGAGCTGCGAGCAGTCCGGTTTCGTCGGGATTTGCCACGGCGCTGATTGTCAGCGAGTCTGCGGTGTTGAGTGATCCGGCAGACCATGCGAGTTGCACGCCATTGCCGAGGTCGAGTGGGGTGCCGGGTTCGTAGCCGAGCCCGGCGTCGATGGTCGTGATGAACGCGCCGGTGTCGGCGTCACGCACTTCGAGACGGAGAGGTTGCGTGACACCGATTGTGCCCGAGTCGAGGGCGGTGACATTCAGGCGGCGATTCGAGGCTCCCGTGAACGTTCCACGGATGGATGACGTGGCTGTCCCGGTGACGGTGGACGATTCGGGTGTGGGGTCGAGACGTCCGGCGAAGTCGAACGCGTAGCCGGTCTTGCTGCGGAGTGAAAGGTGCCCGGTGGCGGGGTCGAGGAAGGCGGTGATGCCCGGGACTGCATCCAGTTGGGCAACGACATCGGCCAGCGAGTGAATGCCGGTGTCGACGACGATGCGGTGCGTCGTCCGCTGTTGTGTGCTGGTGTCGGTGACGGTCACGGCCAGTTCGCCACTGTGGATCGGGATCGGCAGGTCGAGCGATTCCAGCGGCACACTGGTGCTGGCGAGAGGCCGCGTCGACGACAGGCGGGTGAAGGGTCCGCTGGTTCCCAGACCGGTTGCCTGGACATGGTCGAGGCCGGTGCGGAGATCCTCGAACCACTCAACAATCTCCTTGCGGGTGGCTCGGATGTCGTCGAGCGCCGATGCGAGACCGGCGAGGCGGCCGGAGTTGGGGAAGACGGGAATCCCGTCCTCCGTCTGGAGTCGGACTTCGTGAGGGGAAATCTGCTGGAGGGTGAGCGGCGAGGATTGATGCGAGACGATGAGTGCTCCGCCGGCGGCGAGCACAGGCCCTCCGGGGATGTCGAGTGAGCGTGGATCGAGGTCGACGTATCCGGCAAGCTCCGTGAGCAATTCGCCACGGCGATCGAGCAGCGTGTTGGGTTGTCGTCCCCGCGCCAGTTCGTGACGAATCGCGCTGTCGAGTGTGCTGAGTTCTTCCGTCAAGCGGTTGACTTCAGCGATGGCCGCCTTCAGGTCCCGGATGACGTTTTGTGTCAGCAGATCGAGCGATGCAACCGTGCGATTGACTCCCCTGGCGAGGCTGCTGGCCGCGTGGAGCACCTGGGTTGTCAGAACCGTCTCCCCGGGTTGCGAGGCGAGGGCGCTCAGGGCAGTGAACAGGTTGCCGGCGGCGGCATCGAGCGAACCGTCGCCCGGTTGAAGGATCGATTCGATCTGCTGCCAGATGTCGAGGCGCGACTCGGCGCCGGTGACCAGGGACCGGTTCTGGACGAGTGATTTTTCGATCGATTCGTCGACGATCCGATCGATTCGTGCGACGTCGACGCCGGTTCCGAAGGTCAGTCCCGAGAGCGTGACGGGCGTGCGTGGCTGCAGACGGACTTCCTGACGGTGGTACCCTGCGGTCCCCGCGTTGGAAATGTTGTTGGCGATGGTCTGCAGCGCGTTCACGATCTGCGAGGCGGTCACCACCGAATCCA
>CAZUXX010000043.1:0-2751 GCA_964624215.1 uncultured Planctomycetaceae bacterium | reverse complement strand
CGGCGATGGTCTGCAGCGCGGTCTGATTTGCGCGGATCGCCGAGAGGCCAATATCGAGGTAGGACATGTCACGACCTGCCGTCGAGGAGGACGGGACGAGCGCGGCTGACACGGGTTCCGCAGGCGGAATAGGTGCTCTCCTGGGGCGAGATGCCAAGAGCCGTGTCGAGGGCGTGTCGCGTCAGTTCGCTCCACATCGAGATTGCACCGGAGAGACCTTTGACACAGCCGGCGGTGCGTGCCGCCAGCGCGCGGACTTCGTTGCGGCGTCGATCGAGTCGTTCGCGGGCGTCGGGCGGGACGGGAAGTTGCGAGAGGCGAACGGGAGTATTGCCGCTCCAGCGTCGCAACTGATGTTCGAGGGCCTGTTGCCGGTCGCGCAGCCGATCGGATTCTGCCTGGAGCTGTGCGAGTTCGGTGGCGATTGTGGCCGTCTTGCCGGAGCGTGGCGAGAGCTGCAGGGTGTTGATCGTCGTGCAGACACGGTGCAGGAACTGTTCCTGCTCGTCGAGATGCAGAAAGAGCGTGTGCAGTGTTTGCGGGGGGACTGGGCGAGAGAGTTGTGCGCTACCGGACATGTAAGTGCCTTCGGTCCACAGGGTGTTCTGGTGGAGGGACGACGCGGCGGGTTGCACTGCTGTTCGCGGCGGGAGTGAGACCGGCGTTGTCACCGGTTCAGGCGATTGCCTGCGCGGCGAGGTACTTCTCGAGCGAATCAGCGAGCCCCAGACCGCCGACCTGACTGATGTGGCGTCCCATCATCATGTCGAACAGTCCGCCGAGAGTGTCGCTGGAGTCGCCGGGGAAGAGACCTTCACCCGAAAGGGACTGCCGCATCTGATTGAGGAGCATCGACACGAAGACGCTTTCGAATTCGACAGCGAGATCGCGTCCGGACTTGCCGGAGAAGGTGGGATCCCCGGCCGGAGCGGGGATGTACGGCACTGGTGATGAGACGTTCATTGAGCAGCCCTCCGTGGCTGTTATCTGAATTCGAGTTCGGCGTGCAGCGATCCGGATTCCTTGAGCATCTGGAAGATGGCGCTGAGGTCGCGGGGAGAGACTCCGAGCGAGTTCAGTGCTGCTGCGAGATCACTGACGGTTGCGGTCTCTTCGATGACGTTGACGCGGGCCTCTTCTTCCTGAACGCTGATTTCTGTTCGTGGGACGGTGGTTGTCTGTCCGTCGCTGAATGGTGCCGGCTGCGATACCTGGGGCGTCTCGGCGGTAATGACAGCCAGGTTGGCGTGTGTGATGAGGACGCGTGAGAGGCGGACCTGGTCACCGACGATGACGGTTCCGGTGCGTTCGTTGATGACGACACGGGCGGGGACGTCGGGAGTGACCGTGAGGTTGCCGATCGATCCGAGAAAGCCGGGGACGTCGGTCTGGTATTCGGGAGGGACGGCCACTTCGACGACGGCGGCATCGACGGTGCGTGCGCATCCGGCGGTGAAGACGTTGATCGCGTCGGTGATCCGGCGAGCTGTTTCGAAATCGGGTGTTTTCAAGTGGAGGGTGACCAGGCCGAAAGCGCCGATGGGCGTGGGGGTTTCGAGTTCGACGATGGCTCCGTTAGGAATGCGGCCGGTCGTGGGGTGGTTTTTCTGTACGGAGGCGGCTTCTCCCGAGAAGCTGAAGCCACCGATGGAGACGGCCCCCGAGGCGACCGCGTAGGCCTGTCCATCGGCTCCGAGCAGCGGGGTCATGATCAGTGTCCCGCCCTGCAGACTTTCGGCGTCGTCGAAGGCGGAGACGAAGACATCGATGCGGGAACCTTCGCGGGCGAATGCGGGGAGTTCCGCGGTGACGACCACGACAGAGATGTTGTCTGTCTTCTGCTGCGTGTTGGTTTCGAGAAGTGCGCGGAGGGTCGGGTCGGAGCGCTGTCCGAAGCGCTGGAGCATGTTGATCGCGAATCGTCGCGTGATGGGGGTTGTGCCACCGGTGCCGTTGAGGCCGACGACCAGTCCCATCCCGGTCAGCTGGTTCTGCCGCACGCCTCCGACGTTGGTGATGTCCTTGATACGGACGTCCGCCGCGGGCACGCGCGGCACGATGGCCGCGCAGGCGAGCGCGATGAGCAGCGGGATCGTTCGGATGCGGGACATGATTTCGAAACGGGCGTGAGTGAGATTGGCTCGCGGGTGAAGCGGCGTATTCGGGGAGTGGGGGTGCTTCAGAAGGGCCAGACCTTGTTGAGGCCGCGTCCGAGCCAGCCCTGGCGGGTAAAGCTTTTTTCGGGGCCGATGGATTCGTAGGAGATGTTGAGTTCCGAGATATAGCGCGAGGGGATGCTGTTGTCGGGTCCGATGTCGACGGCTCGAACGAGTCCGGTGAGAGTGAGGACTGTTTCGTCCCCGGCGATCCAGACCCGCCGCTTTCCGGAGATGACCAGGTTGCCGTTCGGGAGGACATCCATCACCGTGACAGTGACCCGGTCGGTGAAGGCGCGTTCGCTTCTGAAGCTGGCGTTCCCGCGGAAGTCGCGATCGGCATCGTTGTTGACATTGAGCTTGGCGGTTGCGGACTGGGCTCCGAAGCCGCCGCTGGTGGAGCCTGCGAGGTCAAAGCCTTCCGAGATGGCGGAGGCTTTGTTCATTTGCCGGTCGTCGCGGTTCTGGACGTCGGTGTCCTGGGAGATGACGACGGTGAGCAGGTCTCCGACGCAGCGGGCCTTCGAGTCGAGGAAGAGATAGGCGTGCTCGGGGTCGCGACGTTTCCAGATGGAGTCGGCGCCCAGAGTCCCTC
>CAZUXX010000042.1:0-12056 GCA_964624215.1 uncultured Planctomycetaceae bacterium | reverse complement strand
AGCATCTGAAGGTGGTCTGCAAGAACGATATTGGTGCAGAGATCTCGACCCTCGGTGGCGCTGCGGCAGCCAGCCCCCCACCGCGTCGGGGACGCTAGGCGGCACGGAATCCAGAGAACGGGATGGCGCCGCTGGGGGCGTCATCCCGTCCCGATCCGCACTGTGCCACGGCAGACCGGCCCTGTCGGCAGCACAGGAGTGGATTACCGCGTCGGCGCCGATGTTCGCCAGGCGTTTGCCAAAGCATGCAGTCGGACCATCTCGTCGCGTACGAATGCGAGCAGTTCCTGTTCGCGGCCGCGCTCGAGCAGCGGAGCGAGTGTTTCCGGGGCAATCGGATCACCGAAGACGACGTGAACACGGCGAGGGAACAGCATCAGTGTGTGGCGGGGCATCGCTTCTGCTGAGCCGGCAATCGCAATGATGACGACCGGACAGTGGGCACGGCGGAGCATCGCGATAAACCCCGGCTTGATCGGTCCGATCTGCCCGCTGGCAGACCGTGTTCCCTCAGGAAAGATGCCGACATAAAAGCCGTGCTCGATGCGGCGGATCGATTCCTTCAGGGCATCGGTCGTTGCCGCCTCGCGGCGGATGGGCATGACGTAGGTCCGGCGAAGGATCCATCCGATCACCGGGACGCGGAACAAACTGTCGCGGGCCAGAAAGCTGACCGGGCGTGCGAGCGGCAGCCCGACCATCAAAGGATCCAGAAAGCTCTGATGGTTGATGAGAAACAGAGCTCCCTTCTCCGGGAGATTCTCAAAACCCCGGGCCCGGTACCGCATCCAGAAAGAGAACACATTCCGCAGCACCATGCGGAAGGCCCGCCACACCCGATTCGGGCGGACGGGATCTTCAAGAGGCGAGGGAGCCGGTGCGTGCATGCCGTTCAGCAGGAATGAAATCAACCCGGTTGGGGACGAAGTTTTGATCGTCCCGAGACAGCAGTCCAGCCTGTCGAAGTCGCTGATTCCGCCCGCGCGATGCCGTGTCTTGTCGACGGGAGGTACCTCGCCTCGACGGCTCACCCGGCGCCGATCCTGCCCGGGCCATGTGGCCCGGGCGCAGTCGGCTGGGATCGGTCGGAATCGTCGGCGCCACACACGGACTTCAGGTCACTTACGGTGACCCGACAGCGACACAGGACTCGCGGCGTCGAGCCCTTTGTCACAGGAACTCCCGAACGGATCTATTCGCCGGCCGTCACGCGAATCACGCGCCGGTCCCGATGGATGCGGTCCCACATGTCGCGGGCCTCAATCTCGATGGCGTGGGTCCCCTCCTTGAGGTTGGCCGGGAGGTTCGCCTTCCAGAGATGGGTGGATGCCTTCGGCTTGGGCAGCTTGCGGAAGGCCTGGGTCTGCTGCAGGATGGCCTCCTCACGTTCGTAGGTCTCGACGTATGTCGGGTCCGGCTCGCGGGTCAACTGCATCTCGATCCAGTCTCCCCCGGCAACCCGCATCCGGACGACGGACTTCTCGGAGCCGTTGAACACGTTTGCGTACACGGTCACCTGTTCTGCGCCCGCCGACGTCACCTCTTCAGGCGCGTGGATCTGCATCTGATAGTCGGGCGAGCGACCGGCCGCGTAGAAGTCGAGCTGATAGTCGGTCCCGTCGAAGGTAATGATCGAATAGCCATTGGGGGCCCCATCCGCCATCGTGGCATGCGGGATGCCCCGCTCGTCGCGGGCACCGCTCCACCAGCTGCCACAGACAGTCACATTAATGATGTGGTGATGCGGCTGGGGACCTTCCCACCCGTCGTCGTGTGTGATCCACACGTGCTGGTGATGGTGCGTATGGCCGGAAATCGAGATACACAATGGCCGCTTCTCGATCAGCCGGTACAGGCCATGACGGTCGTTCACGTTCGTCAGCGGGATGTGCATCATGAGCACGACCATCTGATCCTCGGGGATCATTGCCAGGTCGTTGCGGATGAACTCGAGCTGCTCCTCGCCGATGCCCCCGCGGTAGCGGCCCTTGCCGGTCTCGGGATTCACCAGCCACTCGATGTCGTCGAGCACCAGAAAATGCACCTGCCCGTAGTCGAAGGAGTAGTACGACGGGCCGTAAATCCGTTCAAACGTTTCGTTGGCATACCGCCGGCGATCGGCGTCGTAATTGATGTCGTGGTTCCCCATCACGTTGTACCAGGGGATCCCCAACAGCGCGATCGCCTTGTTGAGAGGCTCCATGGTGTCGAGATTGTCGAAAGCGATGTCGCCCAGCGTCACTCCGAAGGACGCGTCGGTCCCGATCAGCGGTTCGATCACGTCGTGGGTAATCCAGTCGACCTCCTGCTGGTTCCGAGGCTGCGTGTCGCCGAACAGGATCGCCTTAAAGATGTCGGGTTCCTCCTGCGGCGTGAGTGGAAAGTCGATCGATTCCGGCAGCGGTCCGGTGGGAGCCACTCCGGGGAATCGCGAGGTCGGAGAACCTCCCGGCTTGTGGATGTAGTAGAACTGTGGCAGGTTGTGCTCGCTCAGCGGGGTCCGCCAACCACTCGGCTTGATGACAAAGACGATCGAATCGTCGGTCACCGGCAGTTCGAATTCCCCGTCGTCATTCGTGGTGACAATCTTCGATCCGTTGGATACCCGGATCCCGGCCAGCAGCGGTTCCCCCTCGTCGAACTGGCGGTTTCCATTCTCGTCGTGAAAGACACGCCCCCGCGCGGTCTCAAGCTCGGGTGACTGTGCCGAGAGCGGAAGTTCGCGGGAGACAGCCAACCAGCTCAGTGCGGCGACTGTCAGCACGACAGAAAGCAGACTGAAAGAGCGCGTCACGGTGTAGGCCTCGATGGAAAGAAGACGACTTGCTGAGAGGCTTCTGGATGGTGGCGCGGACTTCGCTCCGCCTGGTGCGCACAGCCTCCCGCGATCTGGAGCGGTCCGGGTCTTGAAGTGTAACGCCCGCAGGAGACGGGGAGGTAGCGGAGCAGCGATTCCGAGGTCCGGACCAGTCGATTGCGGTATCCCGATCGTCGGTGCCAGGATCATTCCCCACGCTGGACACCGGCGGGGCAACTCTCAACACTCAGCCCGTTCGTGAACGAGGAGCCAGCTGTGAAGCGGATTGCGGTCATCGGGCTGGGTCGGTTTGGCACATCACTCTGCCGGGCGTTGTCCCGCGGGGGTGTCGAGGTGATCGCCATCGACGAAGATGCCAGAGACGTCGACGCCATCAAGGACGATGTCGATGTGGCTGTGCGGCTCGACGCGACCGATCGGGAAGCCCTGCTGAGCCAGGATATCGACAAGGTCGACGTGTGTGTGATTGCGATCGGCGAAGACTTCGAGGCGGCCCTGCTGACAACAGTCCTCGTGAAGAAGCTGGGTGTGCCGACCGTCATCTGCCGGGCCCAGACATCGTTTCACGCGGAGATCTTCGAGCAGATTGGAGCCGACCGCGTGATCCAGCCGGAGCAGGAAACCGGCGTGCAACTCGCCCGCCAACTGGCAACGCCACATCTGATGGATGCCATCCCGCTCTCGGACGGATACACACTGATCGAGTTGACGGCACCGCGCATGTTTCAGGGAAAGTCGATCCGCAATCTCGCCCTGCGACAGCGCTACGATGTCAACCTCGTGGTGATCAAGCGGCAGACCGCCGAGGTCGCGGAAGGGCAGGTCCCGCCGACAGAACTGTTCGTTCCCGGTCCGGATGACCAGATCGAGAAAGGGGACGTGCTGGTTGTCGTCGGGAGAAACGAATCGCTGTCAAAGCTGCCCAAGGAGTAGTTCGCCTGTGCAGCGGATCCGTCTCCAGCCTTGCGGTATTCCCAGCCGCTCAATGGTCAGCCTGGAACGCTCAACCCGAAGGTGAAGCGAGAGGACTGCCGTGCGGGTGCTGCTGTTGTTCATGATCGTCGCCGGCCTGGCCGCCTCCGCCGGAGTGTGGCTGCTGCCCGTCGAGCAGTTCCAGCAGTGGGCCGTTTCGCGCGCGGTGGAGGGCAGATCGGATCAGGATGCAGCGTATGCCGCCTTCACGGCACAGGGGCAGGCAGAGGCTTTGGTATGGTCGGCCCGCGTTGGGCTCCCGTTCGTGGTGCTCGCGGCGGCCTTGTCGCTGAAGTGGTTGCCTCGTCTGAGGCGAACCGGCAGTGCCGCCCTTGCCGAGTTGACGACGGCAACGGCGTGCGGAGGAAATCTGCGGACGACGCTGGTGCGTCTGTTTCTGCTCGTGTGGATGGCGCTTGGCGGCTGGCACTTCACATCAGGGCTGATCGACCGAACCGAAGACTGGCCGTACTACCGGCTGAGAAGCGGCGAAGAGGTGCTCCCCAACATCAGCTTCTCGAACCGGGCAGTCATCCGCTATCTGCAAGCCAACACGCCGCCGGAAGCGCGGATCCTCGTTGTGACCGATCAGAAACCGTTCTTCCTGGCATACTACCTTTACCCACGACTCATTCTGCACGTGATGCATCCGGAATCGGAGTTCGTCATTCCGCTGGAGAACCAGCAGCGTGCCATGGCTGCATACACGCTTGACGAGATTCCGGAAGAGACCCTGACCGAACTTCAGCCCGACTACATTCTGGAATACTTCGAAGGAGCCGACTTCGTGGAACCCGAGCGGCGCAGCGAGGACGCGGGCTGGGTGAATTTCTGGCAGCAGACAGAGCGCTCGCAGGGAGTCCCTCCCTATGTGGTTGTCCTGCGCCCCTTGGCCGAAATCGAGCGCAGCAGCGGGAGTCGACAATGATTGCGCTGCGACTGATTGCCGGGCTGGGAGGAGTTTGGCTGTTCGGCCTGGGTGTCGTGCTCCTGGCCATGACGCTGACATCCAGACGTGATTCTCAGCGGACTGGTCGACTCGAACTGGCCGGATGGAGTCTCCTGGCAGGCCTGGGTCTGACCTGCTGGCTGCAGTTTCTCTGGGGCCTCACCGGCGGCTCACTGACTGCCACAATCGCGTGGACCACGCCGGCGATCGGGTGGATCTGGGGAGCCTCAACTGCCGGACTCCGCCTCATCCGCGCGCACCGCCTTGAAACACCGTCTGGCACGTCAGACACCATGCGAGCAAAGGATCCCGAGGGCTCTGCACCGGAAGGATCGATCACCAACGCGAGCAACCGGCACACTCTGAAAACGTCACCCCCCGGTCCTCAACGATCAGCGGCTCTGAAGCTCTCCCTGCTTGTCATCACCGGCATCTTCATTGCTTCGGTGGCTCAGACCTTGCTGACGCCGCAACGATTCTGGGACGAACGGGCGATCTTCGCGATCAAGGCCCGCGTGCTGTACATCGATGGCAGGCTCGACAGCGAAGCGCTGCACCATCCGCACTTCGGGCAGTACCACCCCCGCTATCCCCTGCTGCTGCCACTGGCTGAGCAGACGGTGATGCAGTGGGCCGACTCGGGGTCCGACCGCTGGCCGAAAGTCGTCGTTCCGGTGATGTTTTTCGGCCTGGTGCTGTCGGTCACCGGGGTCCTCTCACGAACGATTTCGCCAGCCTGGGGCGGTATCGCCGGTCTGTTACTCGCGACGGTCCCGGCAATTGTTTTCTGGGAATACGGGATCCTGTCTGCACAGGCGGATGCCCCGCTGGCATGCCTGCACGGAGCCGCCATCCTGTCGCTGTGGGACTGGCTCAAATCGCACTCAGCAGCCGGAGGAGAATCGAGCGGTCTCTTCCCGGCACTCCTCGGCGGACTGTTCAGCGGGCTGGCCTTGTTCACCAAAGACGAAGGAATCGCGTTTCTGCTCGTAGACGGAGCGCTCGTCTCCATGCTTCTGGCCACCGGAGGAAGGCACGTGCTCAGACGTGCCATGGGACCGGGCCTGGTGGCTGCGAGTACCGTGGCGATCGTCATCCTGCCGTGGCTGATCTATCGCGGTCAGCTCCCGGCAACCACTGAAATGAGCTACGCCGGCCGCCTCAGTCTGCAGGCCCTGCGGGACGGGCTTCCCGCCCTGCAATGGTCGCTGTTGCACCTCGCCGGCCTGATGTTTCTGTCTCCCTGGCCCTGGGGACTGCAGTGGTGGGGAATGGCACTGGCGATCGCACTGCGACCGCAGCGACTCCTGCGCAGGCCCCAACTATTGCTGCTGGGTGACGTGGCCGGAGCCATTGCCGCGCTCGTGGTTGCCGGAATGATTGCCCCGACACCCGTGCAGGAGCACATCGGCGGCTCGGCCCACCGGTTTCTTATCCAGATCAGCCCTGTCGCGGTGCTGTTTCTGGCCGCGCAACTGGGGGAGCCGAATCGGTCCGCCCCCGATCTCCAATCGAACGCGGATTCCTGAACGACGACTTCGGAGCGTCGACTACGTTTCCCCTTGCCACGTTTCGCCGGCATCCTGCTGAGCAATGTGAAACGCCTGGCGAAGGTGATCGATCGCCCCCTCGGGAAGTGGCCCCTGTGCGGCCGCGGCGAGATTCTTGCGTGCATGCCCAGGATCCGTCGTCCCGATGATGGCGGTATGCACCCCGGGTTGCGAGAGCGTGAACCGCAGGGCGATCTCCGGCCAGACGCTGTCGGGATCGCCGTCGAAACCGAGGTCGGCCGGAGTGACCTTCATCCGGGCCAGTCGTTGCGTATAGGTCTGGGCATATTCCTGATAGAAGCCCGGCTGTTGCGAGAGCTCCTTCCAGGCAGCATTGGCGATGGGCCGTTTCGCAATCACACCGATCTCGTGGCGGATCGCCGCCGGCAGCACGAAATCGATATTGGCCTGATCGCAGATGCTCACTGAGGTCTCGACGACAGCGATGTCAGTCAGCCCCGCTGCGTACTCGGCCGCTTCGTTGTCTCCCGAGTATCCGGCGAAGCGAATCTTCCCGGCCTCGCGGGCCTTGACCAGCGCTTCGACGGCTTCTCCCTGCTTGAGCACGTCGAGGTCACACGAGTGCAGGAGCATCACATCGAGATGGTCTGTCTGCAGCCGCTTCAGCGAACGGTCGATCGTGCGGGTGATCAGGTCGGCCGACCAGTCGGTGCCGCTCAGATCGTCGTCGTGGCGGCCACACTTGCTGACAAGGACGTACTCATCCCGGCGAGAGGACACGGCCCGGCCAATCGCTTCCTCCGATCCCTGATAGCTGGCAGCTGTGTCGATGAGGTTGACCCCTTCATCCAGCAGGAAGTTGAGGATCTGTTCGACACGATCCTGCTCGGTCTTCAACAGCCCGATTGGTGCTGCGCCAAATCCGATGACGGACACTTCGAGCCCCGTCTTGCCAAATGGTCTGCGCTCCACGATGCACTCCCTTCAATGAGATTCTGTCCACGATCATTCTGGCGACGTCTCGCCGAGCGATCGCACCCACCCCGCGCGATCACCCCGGACACACCACGCCGCGTTGTCTTGCGCTCGATCCAGCACACACACTGAAGCACGTTATCACCCCGGCGGCATCGTGCCAGTGGTGCGCCCGCCGCTTCCAGACCGGGTCGGCAGCAGGCCTCACTCAGCCGGCCGCGCTGCAAACTCATCAAGGACAAGCGGATGCTGGCCCGCGACATCCAGCAGATCCCAGACGTCCTCGGGCTTTCTGAACAGCCACTCTTCCGAAGTCGACGAACCGGCCTGCACGTAGCGCCAGTGCTCCGTGCGGAGCGAGCGGGCACCTTCCGGGGTGTGCGAGATGACGGTGAGGCCGTCCTCCCAGCGCTGCAGTACTTCCAACACGTCAGACGCGGGACGCACACGACGCGCGACTGCTCCCAGATCACCGAAGAATCCGCGACTGGAGACGAGCCTGTGAGAGCGACCCGTCCAGGGGCCCCCCGTGATCCAGCAGGGAAGGTGCAGTGACTCGTGCACCAGAGGAGGCATCCCCTCACGAATCACGGGATGATCGTGCAGCACACAGCCGGTGAGTGCAGTGACGATCAGAAGGGATTCAGGCTCACCGCGCGTCGCCTCAGTCCAGAGTTCGACGAAATCGGTCAACTGGCGATCGGCCACCGCCACGAATACGGCCGCGAGTGCCTTGCGAAGCCCGCCGTGCACCCGATCCTGTGCCGGCTCGTCTCGCTGCAGAAGTCCGGAACTCACCAGTTGCGGCAGCAGGGCCGGGAACCAGTCCAGAGACTCCAGATCGCCCGAGGGCGAATCGATTTCGAACCCTCGCGACAGACTCCAGTGCAGGAGTTCTGCGGGATCGATGAGCTCCTCAAAAAACAGATCACAGACATCCTCCGGCGGGCTCAGCACCGGCGGAACACCGGGCGCCGTGAATACGGCAATGTCGTCTTCTGATGGCGCCCGCACGCGGGCAAGCGTCGACTTTGCGCCGGCCAGATCCCACTTCACTTCACGGGGATTGTCTCCGACAACAAGGGACTGCCAGCGGCCGCGTGCCGGTTCAAGCGCTCCCCGGAACTGCTCGCGCTGCTCATCGAGCACGGTGTGCGTTGCATAGAGTCCCTCCAGGGTGAGGCCCTGTGCCGCCAGCAGGTCGAGTGCGGGCGTGTCGCTCCATTCTGCGCCGTAGCACCCGATGAGCGATGTCGGCAGACAGTCGAACAGCACCAGAGTGAGCGGCATGTCGCTTGTAGGCCGACCCCGGTTGACGACATTCAGCCTTCGCGTCGCGGCGGAGCCAGCCGGACCTTGTCGAGGAATTTGACCTTGTGCCCCGTGCCGTCGACGTAGCTCGTCGAGTTGGCCATCGCCTTGATCAGATAGCGATAGTGCAGGTTGTAGTCGGCATCGATGACGACTTCGAGGTCGTCGTTGTAGGCGGTGCCCGACGACGCCCAGGACCGGACATCGTTGTTGAGCCGCTCGAACGCGCCAGGCAGGTCATTGCCGAGTGACCGCTCGCCGACCCGGATATCCACGAGGTTTCCGTTTGCGTCCGAGAGCATTCGGACCTTGTACTCGATGACCGGCGGAGGATCTTCCTGACTTTGTGAGGGTGCCGATACCGGCATACTGATGTTGAAGTTCCCTTCCTCAGGGATGATCTTCAGGGTCAGCATGAAGAAAATCAGCAACTGGAACACGATGTCGATCATCGCCGACATCTGTGTCTCGACTTTGTCGCCGCTGTCACGGTGACGGATTTTCATAGGTCTATCCCGGAATGTTCCCGCAGGCTACTCGGCATCGCTGGAGAGGGCCCTGAAGGCAAAGATGTGATAGCCCGCCTCCTGGGCAAACTTCACGACTTCCTGCACCATCCCCGTGGGAACTTCAGAATCGGATCGGATCGAGACAGTCGTTTCGTCCAGCTCTTGCTGGCCGCCGCGAGCCAGGGCAATCCTGGCCTCCTGCGTAATGATCGGGGCATATTGCAGGACAGGAACGTCGCCGGTCGCCAGCAGAACCTTCGGCTCGCTGATGATCTCACCCTGCGAATTGCGGTCGAACCCGATGTTGACCACCAGTTCCTTCTTGCGGGCCTCCTGCACTGCCTCGACCATCTGATCGACCGGCAACTTGACGCGTTCGTCGGCCTGCTGCTGATCGAAGTTCGTCACGATCATGAAGAACGCCACGAGCTGAAACACCATGTCAATCATGGGTGTCATGTCGGCTTCGGCGACGTTCGTTTCGGCTCGTTTGATTCTCATGTCGGTCGTTCCGGTTGACGGGCCCGCATCCGGCCGCGGGAGTCACCTGTTCGAAACTAGTCTGCCTTCTGAGCCGGGGCTCCGGCGGCGGCTGCTCCACCAGCGGCCCCCGGCTTGCGATTGAAGCGGGCCATCAGCCCTTCGCTGACGACGCCAACCTCCAGAGCGATCCGGGCCATCCGGTTCTTCAGCAGGTTGAAGGCAATCATCGCGGGGATCGCAATGATCAGCCCGGCCAGCGTCGTCACCAGCGCGGTCGAAATCCCCTCGGCCAGTTCCTTTGGCTTGGGAGCGGTCTCCGAATTCGCGATCTCGGCAAACGACGCAATCATCCCCTGGACCGTTCCGGTCAGCCCGAGCATCGGTGCAATCGAGCCAATCAGGGCGAGATAGCTGATCTTGTGTTCGAGGGCCATCGTTTCTTCTTCGCCGGCTTCCTGCATGCCTTCGATGGCTTCGTTGTAACCCCGATTGAGCCGTCCCAGCCCGGCGGCCAGCACACGGGCGACGAAAGAATCATCGGCGCGGGCCGTGTCGTAGGCTCCCTGGTAGTCCTTGTTCTGGAGCTTCTGTTCGAAGACCTCGATGAAGGAGGCCGGAAGCAGACTGTCGCGACGCAGCGCCAGAATGTTCATCATCAGAATGGCGACCATGATCAGCGACAACAACAGGAAGATGGTTCCCCACACCAGCCCCAGACCGCCGGCGATCATCTCGAGCATCGTCGTCGTCTCGACCGCCGGAGCCGATTCGGACGTTCCGGTGGCGGGCTGGTCGGCGGCCGGTGCCGGAGTCCCTTCAGCAGGCTCGGCAGTCGCTGCCGCTGGCTCGTCCTGGGCCAGTGCCGGTGCCGGGCCAGCCACCCATACGGCGGCGAGCAGGGCCAGCGTTGTTATCAGGAGCAGTTGCAGCTTGGAGCGGGTCGCGTCAATTCGGGAGTGCATTTCGCAGTGTTCTCCAGGACTCATGTGGCAGCGCAGGAAGCCGGCGATGACGCGCGGGGCTGCTGTTTCGAGAAAGTCAATTCCTGATTCTAAAACGCGTGTGGGTCATTTACCACGATCACTGATCAATCGGGGAAACCCCGGATTTTCCCTTCACCCTCCGAGTTTTTCCGCCCACTGACTGTCCGGATACTCGTCCCGGAGAGCCGCAGCGGCATTACGGGCCCGGTTCTCCTGACCGACCTGACCCCACAGGCGAGAGAGGTGATACAGCGCCTCGGCGTGCAGATCCTTCTCGCGCGCCATGGCCGGAATCACATCGACGTGCAGATACGCCATGATCGCCTGCTTGGGATTGGCTCCCATGGCGACATAGGTATCTCCCTGCAGCAGATAGGCCTGGGCCTGCAGACGGGCCTGCTTCGCCGTCGTCTGGTCAATCACTTCGTCCAGGATCCTGATCACCTCGTCGAACTGCTGCTGACGCTGCAGACATTCGGCCTGCCCGAGAAGCCCCTCCAGCCGACGCGATTTCTGCGCGTCATCCTGCGGCTCGACAGCGACGACCGCTTCGAATTCCCTCCTGGCAGCGTCGATCTTGTCCTGGGCCAGCATCGTCCGGGCATTCCCGATCTGGGCTGCCATCTGGTAATCCTTCCACGGCGCGTTACTGACGGCGGTATACGCGGTCAGAGCGGCGGGATAGTCTGCCGCCGCGAGGGCCACATCTCCCAGCAACAACTGGGCGTCGAAGTGCCGGTAGTGGTCGCGATGGGATCTCAGGAACTGGTTCAGCTTTTCCCTGGCATCGTCCACCAGGTCGGTATCCGACATGGCATTCAGAGCAGCCACCCTGGCCAGCAGGAACTGGATATCCCCCTGCAGTCCGGCCGACCCGCTGGAGGCCTCCTTCTGCGCCGTCTCCAACTGACTTTGGGCATAGCCGAGATTGCCGGATTCGATAGCGGCACGACCAAGTCCCAGTCCCGGAGGGGCACTGTCCCACTCGATGTAGCTGATATCGTTGACCGGGACGACGACCTCGCCCCCGACCTGCTTCTGGACCGCGACTTCGGTCTTCGTCATGCGCGTGATCGTCCCTCCCTCCCGCTGATCGGTGGAGCGACGGTTCACGATATCGGCCGCCGGCAGCGACGACGCGACGAGAAGGACCAGCGACAGTGAGAAAAGACGAGACATCATGAGAGGCGATGTGGTGTTGCTGACAGGTTGGTTTGTGAATTCAACTCGCGACTTCAAATCCCGAAACAAAACTCAAACAGGCAGTCTCGTGTCGTTGTACCGGGACTGTCCTGCAGGTTCCTGCAAGCCCACCTCACTCTGAGGGACTCGCCGACGGGCGTGCCGGAGAGGCCTTCCGCTTCTTGCGGGGCTCCGCTGCGGCGATGGCAGCGAGCGCGGCCGCCCGTTTCTTTTTCGACTGCTGAGTGGTGAACCAGAAGATTCCGCCGACGGAGACGACTGCCACGATCAGCAGCCCGACCATCATGATGATGTTACCCACCTGCGAAGGGGCCTCCGGCTCGGGAGTCTGGGCGGCTTGAG
>CAZUXX010000041.1:0-12090 GCA_964624215.1 uncultured Planctomycetaceae bacterium | reverse complement strand
GTTTCTGCAATGGCGAAGTTCACACCGGTCAATCCGGCCTCGGCCTGCAGGAACCGTTGCCGCAGTTCGTTACGGGCTGCTTCGGTCAGGTATTGCGGATCGGTCGCCCCGGCTTCGGTTCCGATATACTGGTGGAAGAGTTCCCCGATCTCTTCCCGCTTCGTGTGGATGGCCGGCATCACGATGTGACTGGGAGGCTCCTGTCGGAGCTGGACGATCCACTCTCCCAGATCGGTGTCGGTGACGGTGATCCCGTGCCGCTCGAGAAACGGATTCAGGTGGCACTCCTCCGTGAGCATCGACTTGCTCTTGACCAGGCGTGTGACCTGGTGCCGCTGGAGAATCGACAGCACGATCTCGTTGTGCTCGGCGGCATCCCGTGCCCAGTGGACGGTAGCACCGTGGGCGGTTGCATGACGCTCGAACTCTTCCAGCAACTCCGGCAGCCGCGAGAGCGTATGCAGCTTGATTTCCGAGGCTGTCTGGCGCAGCTCTTCCCACTCGGGGAGGCTTGCGGCGGCCTTGTCCCGCTTGGCACGGACAAACCAGAGTGCCCGGTCATGCCAGTGAGCCCGCTCGTCATCGGCGACGAATCGGGCAGCTTTCACTGGGTGGGACGCGGTGGATTGCATCAGGCTCACGGTTTCTGGCGGCCTTGCCGAACATGTCGATCGTTGCGTTCCCCCCGGTGAGGGTCAAGGGAGTTCGCCGCGGCGGGTCGCATCGGCCAATCACGATTTGTCGCGCTCGCAAGGGACGCCGATAAGAAATGCAGCCGCATTGCTCAACCGTCGCTTCTCCAGACGAGGAAGGTTTCCCGATCATGGTTCCGCATGAGCCGCTCGACCTTATTGAGGAACTGCGTCTGCGTCGCTGGGCGCGTGAAGAATACGTGCCTGCCGCGATGCGTTCGCCCCGCTGGCATCCCGTCGTGCATGACGAGATGGCCCGTCGCGATCGTGAACTGGAAGACGAACGCAGTTCGCCTCCGTTGATGCTGCTGGCGGGTCCCCATGCATTCCGTCAACGGTCCCGGTTTACGCCGACGGAGATCGCCTCCAACGGTGTCGCTGAAGAGTAGTCCTTCCGGGCAGGGCAACTTCCGGTCTGGTCAGTCGGCCAGTCGGTCCAGTCGCGACTGGAGTTCATCCCGGAGCCGGTGCACCTGAGACACCAGCACGCCATCCGGTTCGTGTTGCAGCACCCAGTCGACCTCCGCGAGCCCTTCCTGATACCGCTCGGTGTTGAGGCAGATGACTGCCTTGAACAGGCGGTCCCCCGTGGACTCGGCCCCCAGCGCGATCAGCGTATCGAGATACCGGAGAGCCGCTTCGGGATTGTCGCTGGAGTTGGCGGCGTTCAGCAGGTTCCGCAGCATGCGGTGGACAATCTCGCTGGTGGACTGCTCGCGGAGATACTCATCGTCCCAGACGCGGCCGGTGGTGGACGCGACCAGGGCGCGGGCTGCCGCCAGTGACAGCCGCTGACCGCGATTGAAGGGGTCGATCAATCGGGGATCTCCTTCGTCCGGCCGGTACTCGACGATGAAGTGCCCGGGCAGGCCGATGCCGACGACGTTCAGTCCGACCCGCCGGGCAAGCTCGATGTAGAGGACGCTCAGCGTGATCGGCAGGCCTTCGCGATCGTCGATGACTTCGTTCAGGTAGCTGTTCGACGCCGAGTAATAGTTGGTCCGACTTCCGTGAAATCCCTGTTCCTTGAACAGGTACCGGTGCAGAAGATCCAGGGGGTCTGCCCCGGAATGCTCGGCCATGAGGCCGCGACATTCCTCGGCCATCGCGTCGACCTGTTCGCGGTACAGCTCCACATCGAGCTCGTCGTTATCGAGCGCTGCCAGCAGCAGTCCCGCGTGCAGCAGATCGGGGGATTCGGCTGACAGGACGGCGACGAGTTTCTCGCGAACCCGGCGTGCGTGCAGACTCTCGCTGAGCTGTCGCAGCCGTCTGGCCTGTTGTTCGAGCTCTCTGGCCCGCCGTTCAAGGACGCGGCGCGTGCCGGTCGGTTCCTGCAGCAGTGAGTCGACCAGGGTCTTGTCGGGAGCCCGATCGGTTGGAATCGATTCGACCTCCTGATGAATGCGGGCGACGACGTCGGCATCCGGAATACTGGGGGGCAGGTCTTTGCCAATGCGAAAGCCGCGAAACTCCGCTGTGGTATGACGGAACTTCACGAGCCCGACTGCGCCGGAGGTGTAGCGGGCATCGTTGGACCGGAAGACCAGCTGGTCGTTGCAGAAGCATTCGAAGCCGTCATCCCGCACACGGACCTTGAGGTCATTCCACTCCCCCGGTCGAAAGGCAGCCGACACTTCATCGCGAATGACGTTCCACTGATAGACAGTCGGACCGTCGAAGCGCGTGAGCCGCAGGTTGCCGCTGGAGGGGTAGAACCCGTAGTGGCGATCGTCCGCAGCGTGAAACACGAGTCCTGCGGCTCCGTCGTCCTCTGCCATCCGCACACTCACAGCGATATCAAACGGCGGCTCGGGGAGCGGCAACCGCGACAGACAGACCGAGCGGCCACCAAAGCCGCGTCCCATGCCGTCCACGCGAATTCGTCCGGCCCGTTGCGTCCAGCGTGCGGCATCATCCGGGGTTTCCCACAACCGTGGATTGATGACGCCGATGGTCAGCCAGCGAGACATGGCGACGGGGTTGGGTGACTCCAGCAGTGGTTTGAGATGATTTGCCGCGACGGCAAAACCGATGTTTTCGCTGGCGAGTGATTTCATCGTCACGAGCCCGACCACCTGCCCGTCGAGGTTGAGGACCGGCCCGCCACTGTTGCCCCGCTCGATCGGCATGGCCAGCTGGATCATGTCCATCCCCTGGACATCCTTGCGGACTCCGCTGACCCCGGTGACGACGCTGTGTTCGAGCCCTTCGGGGTTGCCGACAGCGACGAGAGGCTCCCCTTCCTCGAGTTGGTCGGCATCTCCCAGCGGGAGTGGCGTGAGATCGCTGGCGTCGATGCGCACGATGGCCAGGTCCTGCGAGCGCTCGGTGGCATGCACCTCAACGACATCAAACTGCCTCCCGTCGAGAAGCCGCACGCGAATCGGGCGGGCTTCGCCGATCACGTGCAGGTTCGTGGCGATCAGTCCATCCTCAGAGAGAATGAAGCCGCTCCCCAGTCCCTGACGCTGGCCGTCGCGTCCGGTAAATTCGATGACGACGACTGCCTGCCGGGCGTATTTGGCAATCTCTCGAACTGTCTCCAGGTCGGTGGCGAGCACCCCGGGATTGCGGATCTCTTCCGAAGTCTCCGCAGAGTCGTCGGCGAGACCGGGCGTCGCGAGCAAGACAAGCAGCACGGCAACCAGCAGGTTCCCGAGGACTCGATCGTGGAACATCGCTCTCTCCTGCACCATCTGGTTCCGCACGAAGCCGGGTTGCCGGATTGTAACGGCGGAGCAGACCAATCCGAACCGGCCAATCCGTAGATCTCGCGGGGAACGCGAGAAGGTCCGGTTGGATGAGCATGGCGGAGCGAAGCGGCAGCAGGGCTCGCTGGCTGATTCGCACAGTCAGCGGGACTGTGCGGATCCCGTCAGGCCGCGCTGGGTGTCGAACCGGCCGGGTGATGGTCGAGGGTCGTGACTCACTCGGGCGTTCGGTCGATCCGCCAGGCGTCGAGCGTACCAGGATCCTTGAAGGGGAGCACCAACGGCTTGTCGGCGGAATAGCGATGAGCGGTCATCCATGCGAAGCGGTTTTGCTCCACGTTGGCCGGGTCCGGATCGGGCAGCGGGACTCCGTCGGCCTCGGCATAGATGGTCCGGACAACACTGACCGGTCGGGACGCCGGGGGAGAAAGTTTGTAGTCCGTTCCGCGGGTCAACAGCAGCCAGCTGTTCTCCCGAAAGCCTGCCTGCAGCCTTCGTCGGGCCGCCAGCGACAGCGAACGTTTCACTTCATCCTCGAGGTCTGGTGAGCGTTCGATGGACCGGATCAGCTTCTGGGTTTCCGAGAGGTCGTAGCTGACCCAGCCATACGGCGGGAGAAACACTTCCAGCTTGCAGTGTGATGGCGAGTTCTTGGGGAACAGCGAAAGTCCGTAGGTGACGCGTGTCGGAAACCCGATCGCCCGCCCCATCGTTGCACACAGGCCGTGGTAGTCGCTGCAGTGACCACCTCGCTCTTCAAACGCATGATCCGGGTCGGCTTTGAGCGATGCACGGATGTGGTCGTAGGTCAGACTGCGGTCGACCCAGTCGAGCACCGCGTGCAGATCCTCACCGGGAGCCACACCGGGCTCCGGCACGATCCTGGCCAGCGTGGATTCGAACTCGGCCTGCTGTCGCAGGGGCGAGGTCTGCAAGTAGCTGTTGAACTCCGATGGCCACGCATCGACCCGCTGCACCGTTTCGGGGTCGACATTCCAGGTCATCTGCCAGACCTTCGCCTCGTACCGCAGGCAAATGACCTGTGCCCCTTGAGGATGATCAAACTCGAAGTAGGCGAACTGGTTGCCGTACACCGGCTCGGTCGAGATCTGCGGCTGCACTTCTTCGGGGAATGTTTCGATGTCGAACTCCCCGATCTGCTGGGCACGGTTGTCCTGCGGCAGCGGCAGCCACACCTGCAGCTTCTCCGTGTGATAAGGAGCCGTGACGACCACGCGGAAGTCAATGCGGTGCGTCACCGGACCCGAACGTTGACCGCGGTAATCCAGCACCGGGCGAAGAGCGAAGGTCTGATCGGCAAGTGCCGGGACGCCCGTACTGCAGACGACGATCGCGAGCGCGACCAGCCTGGCAATCCGAGGTGAGGTGCGGAGTCCGGTCATCATGTCTCTGCCTCGTCGGATTCCAGGTTGTTCTGCACCCGTCCCGATACCTCGGTGGGAGCCACGTGCCGTCGAAAGATCAACTGGTAGGCCCCCATTCCGCAGACCGCCCCGACGACAGGCGCCAGCAGGTACACCGTCACCACAGCGGAACCGTTGGGCCCCGGCCAGGCAACATCTCCCCAACCGGCGAGCCAGGCAAATGTACGCGGCCCGAAGTCGCGCGCCGGGTTGAAGCAACCCTGCGTCAGTGGAGCCAGAACGCAAATCAGGGCGGTGACCGTGAGCCCGATAAACGCCGGAGACAATTTCTCCGGCTGGGTCCTGTTGTGGCGATCGGTGATCGAGACGATGACAAATCCCAGAATCGCTGTCCCGAGTGCTTCAGCGAGAAAGGCAGCCCCGTGGCAGACACGCTGACGGAACTCGTCAAACTCGCTTGAGCTCCACGCTTCTTCGCGGGCGGCCAGGGGGCCGGGGTTGGGAAAGTACTCCCCGTAACACATGGCTGTGATGATGCTGCCGGGCTCGCCTCGCTCGACACCGCGAGCCGCTTCCTTCGCTGCCAGCATTGGTTCGAACAGCACAAAGAGGACTGCCGCTGCCGCCAACGCTCCGAGAAACTGGGCGACCACGTACGCGAGCACCCGGTCGGCCGGGAACAGTCTCCAGACGGCGAGGGCCACCGTCACGGCCGGGTTAATGTGCGCGCCGCTGATGCCGCCGATCGTGTAGATCGCCAGCATAATCGCGAGCCCCCAGACAACCCCGACCTGCCACAGTCCCTGCAGATCGCCTGTCAGAACGGCGATGTGGACCGAACCGCAACCGAAGAACACGAGCAGAAAAGTCCCGAGGAATTCGGCGGCGGTACAGACCGACAGTTTGGGTGGCGTTTCCGTCATGGTTTTCCTTCGGGAGCCGTGGTCAGACGGAAAGTGTAGCGGAGACAATCTGACGAATTCCAGTATGTGGAAGCCCCGTCGAATCAAGAGGTTACGCGGTGCGAAGCTTCATACAGCCTGATGATTCGTGCGAGACCTCCCGCTGCCGGGAGCACCTCGGCTGGCCGTTTGCGAGTGGGCCTTGTGGCAGTTACGCTGGAGCTGCTTATCTCGATGGCCGGAGGGATCCGTAGCCGGGAGTCGCGCTGGAGTCGCGCATCGAGTGTTCTCTTGCGCGGGGCCTGCGCGTTTCTTTCCCTCTGACCAGAATCCATGTACTTCGAATTCCAGTGCGGCAAGTGTGCGAAGAAGCTGAAGGTCCGCGAAGAGATCTCCGGCCAGAAGGTCCGCTGTCCCTACTGCCACCACACCCAGGTGGTCGAGGCTCCGAGCCGGCTTGAACCGGCTGACGCGGGCGGGATCTCCATCAATACCGATGCTCCCGCACCTCGCCCTGGTGCATCGGCACCGGCGGGGGCGGCTGGTCCCCAGGCGCCTGCTCCCGAAAAGTATGCTGATGCCACCGAAGTCAACCTGTGGGTCAGCCTCGGGATCGGACTGGCCTTCTTCGTTGTCTTTTACGCGATTGCGTTCCTTCTGAAGTCGACGTACTTCGGTGCCCTGTTCCTCGAACGTGGCTGGGTGCAGTTCGCGCTCGTGTTTCTGCTGGGCTGGTCGGGAGGGATTCTGTTCCTCAAGAGTCGCAAGATCGCCGTCCAGCGCGATTCGATGCTGTTCGACCTGTTGCCCGAAGACATCTCGAAGGAGATCAGCGTCAAATCGGTCGATCGCTTCATGAAGCACATTAACGGGCTCCCGGTGCGGCAGGGGGAAAGTTTTCTTGTCAGCCGCGTCCGCCGCGGGCTGGAGCACTTCAAAATCCTGCAGAACTCGGGTGAAGTGGCCGATCGACTCTCCGTCCAGTCGGATGTGGACGCCAATGCGGTTGGTTCGAGCTACACCATCGTCAAGATATTCATCTGGGCGATTCCGATTCTCGGGTTCATCGGAACGGTGATCGGCATCAGTGCGGCCGTCGGCGGTTTCTCCGGCGGACTCGAAGACGCTACCGACGTGAGCGCCCTCAAGGACTCGCTCGGCAGTGTCACCGGCGGTCTTTCAACGGCCTTCGACACGACGCTCGTCGCCCTCGTCTTCAGCATGCTGGTGATGTTTCCCACCAGCTCGATGCAGAAGACCGAAGAGGACATGCTCAACCGGGTTGACGAGTACACGAACGAGAACCTGCTCAAACGCCTCAAGGACAACAAATCGTCGGCCCCGGCGACAAACGGAATCGATCCGAAGGCGCTGCAGGCGGCGATCGACACGGCGCTGGTCCCCCACCACGCTGAACTGAAGACATGGAACAAGAAGCTTGAAGCGATCGGAGATCAGTTCGCCAAGCGGATGGCCGAGCACTGTTCGAAGTTGGATGAGCAGTTGCGCTCCCGCCAGGAAGAAGCGCTGAAGAAGATTCACGGCACGCAGCAGGCGCTGGGCGAGATGGGCGAGCGTCTGAAGTCGATCGCGGATGTGCAGTCGCAGACAATGACTGATCTGGGGGAACGAACCGTCAACACCCAGGAGGAGATTGTCCAGTCGATGGCGGCAACCGCCGAGTCCCTCCAGAAGCACTTCCTCGGGCTCGAACAGGGACTCGAGGCACTCAATCGGGTGCTGGAGTCTCTGGGCGATAAGCAGGTCGTCGTTCACACGCAGGTGGCGCCGCGGCGACGGGGCTGGGGACTCTTCGGCGGCCGCGGAAACGGAGCAAGCTGAGATGGCTCGCCGCAACAAGGATGAAGGGGAAACGATCTCGCTGTTCCCCTTTCTGAGCATCCTCGCCTGCCTGATCGGCACACTGACGCTGATGATCGTCGCCGTCTCTCTGGGACAGATCAGCCGCGAGCAGTCCGACGACGTGGTCGAGCGGCATCGCGCTTACTCCGTCATCAAGGCTGATGTCGCGTTTCAGGAAGCCGAGCTGGAAACCCTTCAGCAACTGCTCGCCGATGCGAGGGAACTGGAGGAGCGACTGAGGCTGGCAAACGAGGAGCTGGCTCGCCTGGAGAATGAACAACAGGACCGCATGTCCCGCGAAGACGTCAACAGCGAATACGCGCGCATGCTTGCGGAGTCCAACCGGTTGCGCAAGCGGCTCGCAGAGATCGAGAACGATCCGAAAAAGCTGGAGGCGGAGATTGAGAAACTTGAGGCCGAGGTCAAACGCCGCGAGGCGGGACCGGAAGAGGCAATCGTGCAGATCCGTCCCGGGGGTTCTGGCGTCGATATTGACCCGGTCTTTGTCGAGTGTACTGCCAACAGCGTCGTCATTCTGCACGACGACGAATCAAAAAGTGTCCGCATCCGCTCGGGTGACCTCAACAAGGAAGGGGGCGAGTTCCATGCGCTCCTCGAACGGGTTGCGGCGATGCCGAAGGGGCAGATCATCTTTCTGGTTCGCCCCGACGGGGTCGGTACCTACAACACGGCGCGCTCGGTGGCGCGCACGCACTATTCTCCCCGGCACGGGTAC
Organism: uncultured Planctomycetaceae bacterium; assembly: GCA_964624215.1. GTDB lineage: Bacteria > Planctomycetota > Planctomycetia > Planctomycetales > Planctomycetaceae > CAZUXX01. Next base: position 3,798 of record CAZUXX010000041.1, on the reverse strand, counting down.
GCAGCGAACGGGAAACTCCCCGTCCCCTCGCAGGGCAACATCGACTTGAGCGTGTTCAGGAGGTGATCTGTGGCCCGCAGGCAATATTCGAACGGCGGAGGCGCCAGTCTCGATTCGCTTCTGGATACCCTGACCAACGTCGTGGGCATCCTGATCATCATGCTGATCGTCACCCAGGTCGGCGCCGGGATGGCGGTCGAGCGGATCAAGGGCTTTGTGGAAGAAGTCAGCGACGAGGAGTACGAGGCAGCTCTGTCCAAGTCGACAGATCTGCAACGGTTGCTCGAAGAGCAGCGAAAATCGATTGAAGAGTACGACAAGAAGCGACCTGAGATGAAGCTCTCCCTTGAGCGGCAGCAGGAACTTGCTGCATCGCTCAAGACCGAACTGGAACGGCTCGCCGGTCAGCAGGTCGATCCGGATGACCTCAAGAAGCGCCTCACCGAGCAGCAAAAGTCGGTCGAAAAGATCGAGGCCGAGATTCTCGCCCGCGAAGAGAAGATCGCTTCGCTCAAGGCGCGGCTGGCCGAGACGCCGGCCGAGGGCCCCGACCTCGAAGCCAAAGTTGTCAATCTTCCCGATCCCCGGGCGGCACCGAAGGGAGCCCAGCGGGTGATCTTTCTCTGTCGGTACGGGCACATCGTGCCACTCGATGAGAAGCGGCTGCAGTCGGAAGCCTGGGATGTCCTCAGGCGTGGCCAACGGACACTCGTCCGCGATGGCAAGATCGACTGCGATGCACTGAAGGACCGCTTCAACAAGCAGCATGTAGGAGATTCGATGATCTCGCTGGGCATTTCCGTCGGCGGGGACGGCAAGCCACGGCTGGTCGTCAGTCAGATGGAGGGCCGGGGCGAACCGACCGAACGGATCGCGCGGCCCAACTCGCTGTTCAATCGCGTGCTGCGGACACTCGATCCGGGCAAACACTACATCGAGTTTCACGTGTGGAGTGACAGCTTCGACACCTACCTGGCTGCCCGCAACGAGGCCGCGAGGCAGAAGATTCTGGCGGGCTGGATCCCGCACTCCGAGAAGGGAACATACACCATCGCGTTTGGTGGCAACCTGGAGACGACCTGCATGGGATTCACTCCTCCCCCGCGGTCACCTGCTGCGCCTCAGGATCCGAACCGTCCCCCCCCTCCTGCGGATGTCGTCGACTGAGAGTTGAACCCGCGACGAGTGAAGCATCGGGTCCGCACGTCTGGCGAGAAGCCAACCGTGCAGCATGACCCGCTGCCGGCATTTGTCCGCAGACCGCGGGACAGCCGATTCGCTGCCGGTTACGATTCCGGGACCTTCGACTGACCGCGTGGGAAGCACCGATGAAGCTCGTGTTTCTGGGGACCGGCGGGTATCACCCGAATGAAATCCGTCACACAGCAGGTTTGTTCCTCCCGGAGCTGGGACTCCTGCTGGATGCGGGGACGGGGACCTTCCGCCTGTCCGGCTACCTTGAGCGGGATGAACTCTTCGTCGCGTTGTCGCACGCGCACCTCGATCACGTGTGCGGGTTAACGTACCTGCTCGTTCCCCTGCATCGCGGACAGATCCGGTCCATGAAGGTACTTGCGTCTGCGGAGGTGCTGCAGGCTGTTCGCGAGCATCTGTTTTCCGATCCCCTCTTTCCGGTGCTGCCGACCTACGAGAGTGTGCCGCTGGACGAAGTGACGGCCGTGTCGTTGCCGGGCGGAGCCACGCTGACGCACCGCACTCTCACGCAGCATCCCGGCGGCTCGCGGGCGTATCGCATCGACTGGCCCGCGGGCAGCGGGCAATCGGCCGGGTCGATCGCTTACCTGACCGATACGATTGCTGATCCGGATGTCATCGACTTCGTCCGGGGAGTCGATCTGCTGGTCCATGAATGCTACTTCTCCGATGATCTCGCCGACTGGGCGATGAAGACCGGTCACAGCCACACGTCACAGGTGGCGCGGTTTGCCCGCGATGCCCGCGTCGGACGACTGGTTCTGACACACCTGGATCCCCAATGTGTCTCTGACGATCCGGTTGGACTCGACACTGCCCGTCAGATCTTCCCGCAGACAGACCTGGCGCGCGATCTGCTGGAACTCACCGTCCCCTGACCTGAATCACTCGTCCCCTATGTCTCTTTTTCGCGAGCCATCTGGCAAACCTCCCCGCCTGATCGATCTGAAGCCCGGAGAGCAGGCTGATCTGTTCGTCCTGCTTGTCTCAAAGGACCGTGGAGCCACGCGGGACGGAAAGCCGTACTTCCGCCTTGGCTTTCGAGACGGGACGCGGCAAGCCACCACCATGATCTGGAGTGATTCTCCGTTCTTCGCCGACTGTGAACAGAACTGGCAGCCGGGCCAGTGCTACAAGCTCCGCTGCCGATACACCGAGAATCAGTTTGGTCCGCAACTGGATCTCGACCGCATCCGGGAGGCCGTCGAGTCGGATCGCGGTGACGGGTTTGAACCGGAGGCATTCTTTGAACGCAGCCGTTTCGATCCCGAAGAGATGTTCAGCGAGTTATGCGAGCTGGTCAGGCAGCACGTCGAGGAACCGTTGCAGTCATTGGTGCTGTCGTTGCTGGACAGATTCTCCACCGACATCAAGCGACTCCCGGCTGCCAGCCGGAATCATCATGCCTATCAGGCCGGCTATCTCGAACACACGCTCTCGGTGGTGCGGACCGCAGTTTTTCTGGCAGAGAAGTACCGGGCCTACTATGACCGGATGCAACCACCCCTGAGCACGTCTCTCGTTGTGGCCGGAGCGACGCTGCATGACATCGGCAAGGTGCAGGAGCTGGAGATCTCGCCACAGGGAGGGAACTACACGGTGGAGGGGCGGCTGATCGGTCACATCCTGCTTGGCCGCGATCTCGTTCGCGAGGAGGCCGCCCGGATCCCCGGCTTCCCGCCTGAGGTACTGTTGCGACTCGAACACATCATCGTTGCGCATCAGAATCTGCCGGAATGGGGATCACCGGTTGCTCCTCACACACCGGAAGCTCTCCTGGTGCATTACGCCGACGAGATCGACGCCAAGTTTCACATGGTCGCTGCCGTGCTCGAACAGCCTCCGACATTCGCTGATCCTTTCACCAGCCGGGAAAACCCGCTGCGACGGCGCATCTTCCGGGGTACTGGCAACGAATCGTGAGGCAGAAGCGGAGACGTTGCCCCCCAAAATTGGCGGTCACGGGCGACGTCGGTCCGTCTCGTCCAGCACAAAGGGGGCAGAGCAGGCCCGGGCGATGTCTACAGGTGTGGCCGGACCCACTCGGCAAGCTGGTCGGCCGCCATCGCTCCTGTGGCGGAGTCGAGCACTTTACCCTCGCGCAGAATGAGCGTCACGGGGATGCTCGAAACGTTGTAGTGGTCCGCGAGCTCCGGCTTCTTGTCGATATCGACCCGCACGACGCGCAGCCGGCCCCCCATGCGTGATTCGAACTTGTCAAGTTCGGGCTCCATGCGATTGCAGGGACCGCACCAGGTTGCCCCAAACTTCACGACGACGGGCGTTTCGGTCTCCACAGCCTGAGATCGAAACCAGTCGTCGTCCTCCGGGGGATCGACGACGTGCCGACCATCCTGCCTTGTGCGCAGCACCAGAAGGAGAAGCATGACGATCGCGGCAATCAGCAGAATCTGACGCATGGGTGGATCGGGAAAGGGGACGCGTTGTCGGGAGCCACGGCGCCTGACAGCAAGGAGCTGGTCACGCTTCATTAGAACGGATTTCCCGGCAATCGGTAAGGCGTCCTTGAGCACGTGCCCAAACCCGGTGACCTGATTCACCGACTCTTTCAGATCGACATGA
>CAZUXX010000040.1:11894-12122 GCA_964624215.1 uncultured Planctomycetaceae bacterium | reverse complement strand
TACCAGTGGCTGTCGATGCAACCGCGAGACCCGAAGCTGCTGGCGATGGCGGAGCGGTTCCTGCTGATGCCGGACTTCTTCCACTGGCTGTTGTGTGGCAGCCGCGTCGTCGAGTTCACGAATGCGACGACGACCCAGTTCTTTCATCCGGTCAACCGCAACTGGGCGACAGACCTGCTCCGCCGGTTCGGGATTCCGGTCCGGATGTTTCCCGAGGTCGTGCCTCCC
>CAZUXX010000040.1:6809-11884 GCA_964624215.1 uncultured Planctomycetaceae bacterium | reverse complement strand
CTGCGGGACGAGGTCGCTCGATTGCCGGGGCTGAACCGGATCTCTGTGGTGGCTCCTCCCACCGCCGACGCGGCGGCCGCCGTCGTCGCGGTCCCCACTGAGCGCACCGGGCAGGCGAACTGGGCCTATATCAGCAGTGGGACCTGGTCCCTGATCGGCGTTGAGGTGCAGAACGCCATCCTCACCGACGCCGCTCTGGCACTGAATGTCACCAATGAGGGAGGCGTCGATGGAACGTACCGGCTGCTGAAGAACGTGATGGGACTGTGGCTGGTTCAGCAGTGCCGCACATCGTTTGAGCGTCAGGGCCGGGCCTACGATTACGGCGAACTGACACAGTTGGCCGAACAGGCGGAAGCATTCCGGTCGTTCGTTGATCCCAACGACCCGGTGTTCCTCAATCCGGAAGACATGGCCCTCGAAATCCAGAAGTGGTGTCGCCGCACTCAGCAGCCGGTCCCCGAGTCCGACGGAGAGATTGTCCGCTGCGCTCTCGAGAGCCTGGCCCTCAAGTATCACCAGGTTCTGACCGGAATCGAGTCGCTGACAGCAGCGCGGGTTGAAGCGATTCACGTCGTCGGAGGAGGGTCGCGCAACGCACTGCTCAATCGTCTGACGGCCGGTGCCTGTCAGCGCACGGTCGTCGCCGGACCTGTGGAAGCAACAGCGCTGGGGAACGTGCTCATTCAGGCCCGTGCCGCGGGAGACGTCGGTTCACTCGAAGAGATTCGCCGCGTCGTCCGTGAGTCGTCAGAACTGCAGACATTCGAGCCGTCTGACGGGGACGACTGGGCGCAAGCGGTCGAACGGTTCAATCGTCTGGCTCGCTGAACCGGCGGACGCTCACTGGCCAGAACGACAGTCGACCAGTTCAGCCGGCTCACCAGACCGTCCGGCGACAATCGCGTTCTGCTCGAACTGCTGCGCCAGCGAGATTGCGGTGGGATGGTCGATTCCGATCACGAGAAAACTTGGCTCGGGTGGCCACTCGCCCCGCGGGTCGACGGCTACTCCCGGATACGTCGCGAGTCCGAGTGCATCCAGCGTTGCCTTCAGGCGGACCTGACGCTGCCGGTTCTCGTCGTCACTCAACCGTTGCGAGCGCGGCTTGCAGGCTGTCACGAACGCCCACTCGGTCGAGGCGTGCTGGTGCAGCGGCCCCTGGAGTTCAGCACAGCACACGCCGATCCGAATCCGGACCGGCGAGTTATCGATGACGGACCGGTACTCCGTCTGCCGGTACGCCTCCCAGAGCCTCGCGTCGACATCGCGCGCCTCTCACTCGGAGGCCTCCGTCGGCCGGTTCTCCAGCAGCCACCGCAGCAGGACCTGCAGATCGTCCTCGGGAATCGTCTCCCCCACGTTGGATGGCATCAGCGACAGGGGAGACTCGCGGCGCACGTCAATCTCGTCGAGCGAGACGGAAAACTCTTTCCCCTGCTGGTCGGCCAGTACCAGCGTCCGTCCTTCCTCCCGGCGGACCAGGCCGATTTTCGTTTCTCCGGAATCCAGCACGAGAATCGTCGTACGAAACGCCGCATCCACATTGCGGTTCGGATCGAGAATATCTTCCAGCAATCGATCGGCACCGCGAATACCGACCCCGTCAAGTTGCGGGCCGATCTTCTCGCCGACTCCGTTCAGCTGGTGGCAAATGCCGCAATGCTTGCTGAACAGCTGGAGTCCCCGCTCGCGATCGAGCTCGGGAGGATGAGTACGAAATCGGTGCTGGGCCCGTTCCAGGCGCTCGGCGACCTCTGCTTCGACAGGAGGGAGCCCCTCCGTCAGACGACTCAGTCGGTCATCCAGGTCACGAACCGGCTGGGACCGCAAGCGTTCCACCAGCTCGGGATTCTGAAGCAGGCGCGGCGAGGCCACTCCCTGTTCAACCAGAGCCATCAACAGTTCCGCCCCCTCACGACTGCCGGAGAGTAATCCGGCCAGTCGCTGTTGCCCTGGTGCGGGTGTGGCCTTCATCACTGCGGAGACGGCCCGGTCAATCGCCTCGGTCTCCTCAGCCACGATGGTCCTCAGGCACAGCTCGCGCAGTTCGGCAAGCCGCGTCTCTCCGGCTGCTTCCATCAGCAGCAACCGCCGGGCATCCGGCCGGAGTGCAATCAGGGCACCGGCCGCTTCGCGGCGCGTCTCCCATGAAGCCGCATCACTCTCGACAAGCTCTTTCAAGCGATCGTGCAACCTGTCGAGTTGCAGCACCGCGACAAGCCGACAGGCTTCGCGCACAGGCTGGAACGGTTGTGGATTGAGACCATCGACCGAGAAGCGACCGACCGCCAGCCAGGCATAGGCCCCGGCTGCATCGCCATCCTGGATCTCGACGTACACGTCGCGGCCTGCCAACTCGTGCAGATCCCATTCGACCTGGCGGGCGGTGTCGTGCCGGGGTGGCAGCGTACGGCGAAGTTCCTCTCCCGTCCGGGCATCATGCAGCCGGACCAGATTCTCCTGATGCGCCGTCGTGCCGGGGAAGCCACTGTGTCCGGCAATGAAAAAGCTCAGCCGCTCCGGCGCCGGGAAGGCCTCCGATCGGAGAATCCCGGTCGCCTGCTCAGCCACTGCGAGTGATGAGTGAAACGGCGCCGGGCCGCTGCCGTCCTCCGATTGCCGCTGCTGGAGAGCGAAGGCACTCTCTTTTCGCACACCGGGCCCGTACGCGAGCGGCGTCCACGAGAGTGTTTGCTGTTCGTTCAACTGCAGCAGTTTCTCGACCACCTCCTCGGCCAGCGGGACCAGGACACTCCGGTCAGCCCCCCGTTGTCGAAGCCCGTCATGCACCGCATGCAAGTTGTTGAGCACACGCCGTGGAGCCGCGTCCGCAGCCTCGGAGCGAAGCATGCCGACCAGCTGCTCCAGATCTTCCGACTTGCCATGCCGGCCAATGTGCCGCAGGAGATCCCGTCGCAACGCTTCCGGGACGTCACACTCCAGCACCTTCAGCCCGATACTCGCTCCGTATTCACCTTCAGTACCCAGGGCAATCGATCCCCATGCGGCGGGAGCCTCGGCAAGACGTCGCTCGATTCGGTCAAAAGCCCCAGGCAGCTGCAGATGGTTCCGCAGTGCAATCCTGAGGGAATGCACCAGGTGGGAATCGTTTTGCAAGTCCGCAAGGTTTTTCGGAAATCCCGCGAACAGAGGGGCCTGATCGAGATTCTCCGGAGCCGGATGTCGCCCCAGAGCCTCGACGGCGACTCGTTGAACCATCGGGTGTGCATCCGCGGTCGCCGCACACATCGCACGGCGGGTCTCGGCGTCCCATTGGCCCTGCTCGGCAGCAGCCCGGACCGTATGCGTGCGGACCAGAGGCTCTGCATGCTGCAGAAGGGTCTGAATGTCGTCGGACGCGAGGGCATCCAGCCTGGCCAGCAACCAGACAATATGGGCGAGCCTTGTCGAAGAGGCTGTGCTGGCTGCAGCGAGTTCTTCCCGGGCACGCGCCAAGACCATTTCGGGAGGAAACCGGGCCAGCAGTTCGTGCGTCGCCAGCGTCCTCAGGGTGAGGTTGGGATCATCCAGCCGCAAGATCAGCCGATCGAATGATTCGTCGGTCAGATCGGGCATTGGCGAGAGCGTCGCATCGCGATGAATGACCCGCCAGACACGGCCGTGAGTCCGGTCCCGGGCCGGATGATCAAGCGGAACCTCATAGTGTCCGATGATGGCATTGTAGAAGTCCGCGACATACAGCGCTCCATCCGGTCCGAAGGCGACATCCACGGGACGGAACCAGCCATCATCACAGGCGATGAAGTCCGGCTGCGATTCGACCCATGGCGACGAACCCTTCCACTGAATCCGGTCGCGATGCACACGACCCGTCACCGGGTTGCAGAGGTAGATCTGCCCCCGGTACTCCTCCGGGAAGTGCGACGTATACGACACGGCGACTCCACAGATGCCCGTCGATCCGTGATTGTGATCAATCATGTCCGGACCGAAGCCGAGACCGTCGTGTGGCTTGCCAAAACTCTGGTAGTAAGCTCCCGGGAGCAGACACGTCAGCGGGCGGGAATGGCAGTCCGCAGTGTAGGCGTTGCCCCATTCGTCAAAGGCCAGACCAAACGGATTGACCTGACCAAAGGTCCAATGCTCGATCGCCGACCCATCGCGACGAAAGCGGAACGTGTTCCCCGAATTCAGACGGAACGTTGACCCGTCGGGAGCAGGAAAGGCAGACGTATTGCGAAACCCGTGGCACGCGTAGACCCATCCGTCGACCCAATGCGTCAGCGAGTTGACCATGCCGTGGGTATCGACGTTCCCGAACGGCCCGAACAGCTCACGAGAGTCGTCGGCCATCCCGTCACCATCGGTATCGGCGTAGCGGACGAGATGAGGGATGCTGTAGACAATGGTCTCATCACCGGCCGGAGTAATACCGATGGGAATATTGAGGCCGCCGATGAATTTCGAGACCTTCTCCGGCGTGCCGTCCGCACCGATTCCCTCGACCACCACGACCCAGTCCCGGGCAGGAGTCTCTGCCGGAGTTCCGAAGCGTGGCTCCCGGGGCTCCACATGCGGGCCGGCCACCGGATAGGGGTATTCGACCGACGAAGTGATCCACAGTCGGCCAGCGGCGTCGAAATTGAGGTTCATCGGCTGGCCGATCAGTGGCTCACTGACGACCAGCTGGATCTCGAACCCGTCCGGGAGATGGAACTTCGCTTTCTGCTCGACCGGGCTCAAAGCCGGCGTTTCGACAACCAGTGGCTGTGCCTGGGTAAAACCGGTGAGGAGCACCAGCCCCGCCCACGTTGCAACCGGGATTCGAAGGAGGTCCGGGACCGGAAGCCACCGCCTGCGATTCATCCTGAACTGGCAGATGCAGCGTGCCCGGGGGCGTGAGGTGATCATGTCGCGTTCCGGGAAGAGCAGCCTCGAGATGGCAGGTCAGTCTCGCAGGGCAGGGGGAAGCCGGTGGGGCCGCACGCCGTCGTAACAGGCGAGCATGGCGAACCGGCGAATCGACGCGGGGATTCCCACTGCCGTGAAGCCGGGATGCCCGGTGGCAGGATAGGGCCCTCCGTGATTCATTGCGGGACTGACGGCCACTC
>CAZUXX010000040.1:0-6799 GCA_964624215.1 uncultured Planctomycetaceae bacterium | reverse complement strand
CCGACCGACACGTCGACGCAGTTGCGGAGTGATCTGGTCGTAGAGCGCGTCGTCGCGTCCGTCCTGCGCCGAGTACACGCACCCGGTCAGGTTCCCCTCCAGCGATCGGGCAATCTCCACCAGTTCCGCGTCGTCGTCGGCAACGACGATCAGAGAGGCATTGCCGAACGCTTCCGACTGCAGGCCGGCCGGATTGGCCAGGAACTGCTCGCCGCTCGCACGGAGCAGGGTGTTTGAGTAGCAGCACCGCCCGCCACTCACCGGCTGATTCCCTGTGACGACCGTGGCACCGGCCTGCTGCAGCGCCACGATCCCGGCCCGCAGACTCTGCTGCACCCCTTCGGAGAGAAGCGTCCCCGGGCTGGCGGTTCGAAACCGTTCTGCAACTGCCTCCACAAACTGCTCAGCCAGCGGACCGCTCTTGAGCACCACGACACCGGGGTTGGTACAGAATTGGCCGGCCCCCAACAGGGCACTGCCGACGAATTCGTCAACCACCTCGTCGAACCTCTCCTCAAGAGCCCCCGGCAGAATGTACACCGGGTTGATGCTCGACAGTTCGAGGTAGATGGGGTTGCCGGCCCGGTCGGCCGCTTCCTTGAGCACCAGTCCGGCATGTCTTGAGCCGGTGTATCCGGTCGCCCCCAGCAGGGGATGCGAGACCAGCTTCGCTCCGTCCGTATGCGAAGTGCGGTAGATGAGCTGGACGAATCCCGGGGGCATCCCCGTTTCACGAGCCGCCTCGTCGGCGGCTTCGCCCAGCAGACGCGTCGTCCCCGGGTGCGACGAATGCCCCTTTGCGATGACCGGATTTCCCGCTGCAACGGCCGCAGCAAAGTCTCCCCCTGCCACACTGTTGAACGCGAGCGGGAAGTTGTTCGGCCCGAACACTGCCACCGGGCCGATCGGCTCGAAACGCGAGCGAATATTGTTTGCGGCATCGATCGTTGGCAGCGACCAGTCACCGCTGCGCGCAGCCGCCGCTGCCTGCCGCAGTTGATCGACCGTGCGGGGCAACTCCGCCACCTTCAACCGAGGCTCGACCGGCAGACCCGTCTCACGACTCGCAAGCCGGGTGATCTCGCCGGCTCGCTGTTCGATTTTCGAGGCAAACGATTCGAGGAAGTCCGCAAACCGGCTCCCTTCCCAGTCGCGACAGACATCGAATGCCGACGCGGCCGCCGTCAGCGCCGCTTCGATCTCGGACCAGTCACTGACCGGATACTCCTCGTCGAGGAGCTCGCCCGTCTGGGGATCTCTGGCCCGGAACGTCTCCGTCCCCGAGGATGCTCGCCACTCTCCATTGATCAGGACGGGTTGTACACTCATGGCTCTCTCTCGGACTTGTTGACTGGTTTCGATCGTCCATTCGCTTGACCGGACGACAGGAATCGGATGGAAGCCCTCAGTCCCGCCCGGGATCGCCTCTGAGCAACGGGCGGTCGTCAGGGCCATTGCGAGGCGGCCGTTCCCCATCAGCACGTGGACGGGGACGGGGACGATCCCCCGGTGGTCGTCGTCCCTCCGGGGGGTGGTCTCCCCGCCGCATCGGCAGCGAGTCCCCCATCGGCTCCAGCGATTGCAGCGCCTGTCGCAGACTCACGCCGACCCCCAATTCTTCTTCGAGGCGGCGCTCGGCAAACAGCCGCGAGACTTCGACGCGAAAATCGCTGGCCGAGAGCTGAATCAGCGCCTCCTGCTGATGGTCGTCGAGCTCCTTCAGATAGAACGACAGAAGGTTCGCTGGCGTCGGCTGCGTCGACCTCTGGAAGCGTTCGACCTCGGCTGCCAGCGACATTCGCAGTGAGAGCTGCAGCAGACGGATGATCGGCTGGCCACGCTCATCACGCAACCGCTCCTGTATCGGGTCGGGAAGGGCCGAAACGATCGTTTCCGCCATCGCCAGCTGACGCCCCGGTTCGTTGGTGAACTGTTCCCTCATCAGGGTGAGCAGTTTGACGTGTCGTGCAAGGCCCTGCAGCGGGTTTCCCTGGTCATCAACGAGCAGTTCGACCTGACGGGCCGGAAGCCGCGACTCGACCTGTTCGACAACCGCCCCGAACTCCTCAGGCCCCAGGACCGGCACCTGCAATCCCCCCGGCAGATCACGCCATTCGACCTCACCTGCGAGTCGATCGCGACGCTGTTCCTGGACGAACCTGCGGACCAGCGCGAGCTTCTCTTCGATGTGCCCGGTTTGGCGCAATTCGTCGCGGCGACCGCCGGGCAACGACTCCAGCCAGTTCGTGTAACTCTCCATGGCGCGTGACAATCGCCCCTGATCGCGCTCCCGGTCTGCCTGCAGTCGCGCCTGAAAGTCCCGCCAGCGCTGACGTTCCTCCGGCGACAGGGAGAGGTAGCGATCGTAATTCCGCTTAAGCCGGACCCGCTCCGACTCCGTCATGCCGGCGATTCGCTCTTCGTTCGCCCGTCGCTTCTGGTTGACTGCAGGGTCTCCGCGCAGCAGGAGCGGCCCCATCACAACGGCGGCGATCATTCCCGCGAGGATGGTGAGTGTTCCTCCCGCCAGGCGTCCCTTCATGGTGCCCCCTCGTTGCGAATTTCCCGCATCAGCGCGGCATCGTTGGCAAGACGCTCGAGAAACTCGTAGTCACCAACCTCGGTCAATCGGTCGAGGTGCTCCACAACGTCGAGGTCCTGAACCAGGACATCATGCGGCTGCGGCACGTAGAAGCGGGTGATCGAGTAGCCGATCAGCCCGGCCGCAATGAGAGCCAGCACCCAGCCCAGATAACCGATCTTCTGCTGAACAAAGCGGTACAGCGGCGATTGCACGGGGTCGGGGCGAATCTCTTTCAACCGGGCTGTCGCAATCGTCTTCTCGGTAAAGTCGCCGGCGGCGCGCGGTCTGGGCAGTTCCCGAAGCAATTCGTACGTCGCGATCAACGTCTCGACATCCCCGCGTGCCACCGCGTTCTCGGCCAGCAGCTTCTCGACGCGCGTGGTGTCGCTGTCGTCCAGTTCGCCATCGACATAGGCGACCAGGTCGTATCGCTGTTCGGTCGTCAGCCGCGAGAGTTTTCTGTCCATCGGCGGCTCCTAGCGAACAAACGGTTCGAGTCTGGCGCGGAGATTGTCACGGGCCCGCGACAGCAGGGATTTGACCGCTTCCCGCGAGATTTCCATCACGTCGGCAATCTCTGCGTAGCTCATGCCTTCGAACTTGTGCAGGAGAATCGCCATCCGCTGGTTCTCGTTGAGACCTTCGATGGCCCCCAGTACGAGCTTTTGCAGCTCTGCCTTGTCGAGTTGACGGGAGGGCATCAGTCCCGATTTCTCCGCGAGAACCTTCTCCTGGGGATTCATCCCCAATGGGCCACTCTTCTCCGGACTGAGCGGCACCTCCTTGCGCTTCCCACGGCTGCGAAGCGTATTGCTGACCAGGTTATTCGTGATCCGGAACACCCACGTCGAGAAGCGGGCGGTTGGCTGATATCCGTTGCGGGCCCGATAGATCCTCAGAAAGACATCCTGGGCAACGCCTTCGGCAGCGCCGGCATCCCCCCCGATCATGTTCGCAATGAGGGGCACCAGCCGGTCCCGGTAGCGGTCGACCAGTTCCGTGAATGCCTCGTCGTCCCCGCTTTTCACGCGCAGCATCAGCTGCACTTCGGGGTCTTTCAGGAAATCACTCTCGACAACAGCAACCACAGCGAGTGCCCCATCGATCGTGCTTCGGAGGGTCATCACGGACGAGACTCGGCACCGCAGCATACCCTGACAACACACTCCCTGACGAGGGACTGCACCGCGGCAGAAGCGTTCACACGTGCTCTCATCCGCGGCTGCCCGACTTGCGCAGCCTGCACAAACGGCCACTCCCGCAAGTGGTCCGTCCAGACGCGACGCCCACGCCCTGAGGCGGCTCGAAAGCGTCGTGCCCTCGTGTTAGAGTGCTTGCGGACCGTCGTGGGAAGGGAATCGCGGAATCGCCGGTCGAAGGAAGCCGCCTCGGTGAACGCAACGAGGCGATCACACGGCGGGATGCTGATCTCTGCGAGTCAACTGGACGCCAATGTCAACTGCGGAAACGGAAGACCAACTCATCGTGCGCGCCCAGCAGGCGCTGAGCCACTGTAACTGGGAAATTGGCGAGTGCGCTGCGGAGTGGACGAAACGCTACGCCCGCGGTCGCACCGATGCCGATTTCGGGGCCCTCATCGGCCTGAGCGGCGACCAGGTGTACCAGCGGCGACGCGTCTGGGAGACCTTCTCCGACGTACGCGACCAGTACGCACAGTTGCGCTGGTCGCATTTCTACGCGGCCATCAACTGGCCCGACGCTGCCGAATGCCTGCAGTGGGCGCAGGATCTCGGCGCGACTGTCGCCGAGATGAAGGCGTGGAGGCGCGCCCAGCATGGTGAGGATCTCACGCAGCCGGGTGACGAAGCTCCCCCGTTCGCGCTCGACGACGACTCGCCCCAGTTCCTGAAGGTGACCGACGGCGAAGTGCACGGATTCGACTCCGGAGACGGTCAACAGTCGCGTCGCGCGGCCGCCGGCCACTCCGATCACTCCGCGGACGAAGCGTTTGGCCCCGCAACGGCCATGGCTGTTGCTCGCGAATCCGAATCAGAATACGCGCCGTTCGGGAAGGGAGCTCGTGGCCCCGCTCCGGGGGAGGCAAGCACCCGCTCCTCCGTCCCGCCGCTCCAGGCCCTCAAGCGAATCGTCTCTGCCCTGGAGCGTGCCGATGCCGCCCTGACGCCGGAAGTCCTCGAAGCGGTCCCGCAGTCTCCGATCAAGCTTCAACAACGGTTGCACGCCGCCATCGAAGGGATCGTCTCGAAGACGAGCGGGCTGCAGTAGGACTCTGCATCGGCTTCTCCGCCGGAGTCCGTTGCGCGCCGCCCGCCCCGTGTGACGGGTGGCGCAGCGGACGGTGCATGTGACCGTCGGACACCGTCAGCTGAGATCCCGGATGATCTCCTCGACGCTGGCGAGTTGCTTCTTCAGCCCTTCGAGCGTCTCGCGGACCTGCGCCACGACATGCTCCGGAGCCTTGCTGGTGAAGGCCTCGTTGTTGAGCTTTCCTTCGTGACCGGCAATGTGCTTGCGGAGCTTCTCGGCCTCCTTCTGCTGCCGCTGGAGTTCGGCCTGCGTATCGACCAGTCCGGCCAACGGGATGAAACCGTCTGCATCCCCCAGAGAAAAACTGGCCGAACCGGCAGGCCGTTCGACGTCTGCCCCGGCCGCTTCCAGCACGGCTTTGGCCAGATTGTCGAACTGACCGGCGATGGACTGCATCTCTCCGGCCACCTCGGGAGCGGCCCGCATCAGCAGCGTGACCGGCTTCCCCGGAGGGATTCCGTAGACTGCTCGCACGTTCCGCACCGCGACGATCGTCTCCTGCAGCCGCTCGAATCGCTTCTCGAGGGTCTCGTCACGCCAGTCTGAGGGGATCTGCGGCCAGGGGGCCACAATGCACGCCTCTGATGCCGAATGTGCAACGAGCGTCGAGGGACGGGACGGATCAAATGTCATCCGCTCGCGCGAGAGTTCGTTGAGCCGCTGCCAGAGCTCTTCACAGAGGAACGGCGTGAACGGCTGGAGCAGACGGACAAGTGAATCGAGCACGGCCACGAGCACGCGCTGGGCCGTCGCCCGCTCGGCACCGGAAGCGTCCCCCGCGCCGCGCAACCGCGGCTTGATCATCTCCAGGTACCAGTCACAGAACTCGTTCCACGTGAAATCCCGCAGTGCCCGCGTTGCCGCATCGAACTGGTAGCGGCTCAGGGCCTCGTCAATCTGATGCGAGACCGTTGCCAGCCGCGAGAGGATCCAGCGATCCTCCAGATGCAACTGGTCGGCGGTGACGTCGCCCGGAGTGTAGCCCGGACCGTTCTCCCCCGCCTCGAGATTCATCAGTGCGAAGCGGGCCGCGTTCCAGAACTTGTTACAGAAGTTGCGGCCGTACTCGAACCGCTCGCTGACGACCTGGGCCACCGGAACATCGGGGTCGGCGTCGTACAGCGGCGTCGAGAACTGACTTTCCTTCTTGCATTTGGGACAGGTGAGTGTCGGCTTGGGCTCTCCCTGCGGGACAGGGAACTTCCCGTTGAGCGTGCTCGGAACAACCACGGTGACCGCATCGAGCTTGTACAGCTTCGGGTCGACCAGGTTCTGACAGTGCGGACACTCGTAGCTGATCGGCAGCCGCACATCCTGGGTCTCGCCGGCAAACGAGGCGATCGTAAACCGCACGGCATCGGATCCGTACCTCGAGATGAGGTCGACCGGGTCGACACCGTTCCCCTTCGACTTCGACATCGTCTGCCCGAAGCCGTCGAGAATCTTGGGATGCACATGGACATGCCGGAACGGTACCTCATCCATGTTGTACAGCCCGGTCAGCACCATGCGGGCCACCCACAGCGTGATGATGTCACGCGAGGTGATCAGGACCGACTTGTTCGTCTCGGCCGGCTCGTGGGGATAGAACGTCTTCAGGACGGTGTTGCCTGCGTCAACCGACTCGGTCCCCGATGCATCGCGGGAGGCCAACTGCGATTGCTTGGCGATTTCCTCCTCGTCCAGTGGCGGATTGTGTTCAAGATCCGGCCAGCCGAGCGTGGCATGGGGCCACAGGGCGGAGGAGAACCACGTGTCGAGGACGTCCGGATCCTGCTCGAAGCCGGCGGCCTCCAGTGACTGTTCAATCGCCGGATGACCACCGTCGACGCACACGAGGATCAGCTTTTCGCCCGGCTGCACCCCGTCGGCCATCAGCGCCGAAGCCCCCTCGATCGACGAAGCCTCGTCGGTATTCCCGATCCG
>CAZUXX010000039.1:10591-12124 GCA_964624215.1 uncultured Planctomycetaceae bacterium | reverse complement strand
CGAGTTCGTGAGGCGTCAGGAGCGTTTCCCAGACCGGGGTTTCGTTGTCGAAGCAGAACCCGTCACCATCGTGTCCGATGCGGCACATTCCGCTGTGCCCGGCGACCCAGTCGAGAGGGGGTGAGGTTTGTTGCCGTGAGGACGGCGTCTCGTCGCACCAGGCCGGACGCAGAGGATTGCACGAGAAAACGTGCTTGATGTCCATCAGCGCCAGTTCCTGGTGCTGCTGTTCGTGATGGCAGCCAAGTTCGACCAGCTCCCAGACTGCCTGGGGAGGATCCTCCTCGAGAAACCGGGTCAACAGGCGATCGATCTCGATCCGATAGTCGACAACTTGGTTCAGCGAAGGACGTGTCAGCAGACCGCGCTGCTGGCGTGGGTGACGTTCGCCAACCGCGTTGTAGTACGAGTTGAACAGATAACGGTGCTCCGGCCAGCGGCTGCGGTACCCGGGCTGGTGCGCTTCCAGAATGAAGGTTTCGAAGAACCACGTCGTGTGGGCGAGATGCCACTTGGTCGGGCTGACGTCCGGCATGGACTGGACGACGCAGTCCTCGGGGGTCAGCGGTTCGACGATCGACATGGTTTGCCGGCGAACCTGCTCGAAATGACGCAGCAGAGCGGACGAATCCAGACGTGGCTCGTCCCGTGGCAAATCAAGAGACACAGTCATGGAAGTCGAATCGTTTCCGGGAGTGCGACCTGAGAATGATCAGCCCTGGCGAGCGTGGCAGAAGATCACAGCGAACCAGTTCTGAGCGTCCGTCCAGACATTCTGCACGTCGAACCCGGCCTGCGCAACGCGGTGCTGGAACTCTCCGAGGTCAAACTTGTGCGAGTACTCGGTGAGGATTTCCTCACCGGTTTCGAAATGGAACCGGCGACCCTCCACCAGGGCCGTCTGCTCGCAGCAGCTCACCAGAGAAATGCGAACGCGGGCGTGCTCGGGCTCATACCGGGCCCGGTGCTCGAATCGTTCTTCGTCAAATGTCCCGTCGAGCTCCCGATTGATGTGGCTGAGGATGTTGCGATTGAAGGCGGCAGTCACTCCGAGTGAATCGTTGTAGGCCGCCTCGATGATGCCGGTGTCTTTCTGCAGATCGATCCCCAGAAGGAGTCCGCCGTCGTCGCCACACAAGGTGCGGAAGTTCTCCAGCAGGGAACGCGATTGCCGGGGAGTGAAGTTTCCGATCGTTGAGCCGGGAAAGAACAACACCCGGCGCGATCGCTGTTCGATCAGCGTCGGAAGTGTGAATGGCCGGGTGAAGTCCGCGGCGACCGGTTGCACTTCAAGATGCGGATAATCGGACCGGAGCGAATCGGCGACCCCGGAGAGGTACTCTTCGGAGATGTCGACCGGGACGTAGGCAGCCAGCTGGTCGGCGGCGTCCAGCACCAGTCGCGTTTTGGTGCTGCTGCCGCTGCCGAGTTCGATCAGCACGGCGTCGTCGCCCACGGCGGCGGCGATTTCACCGGCGAACCCGGAGAGAATCCGGGTTTCTGTGCGGGTAAGGTAGTACTCCTGCAGACCAC